>NZ_JACJVM010000036.1:0-116562 GCF_014212065.1 Aequorivita sp. 609
AACTTGATGGCCCTGGTTTGCAACCAGTCCTACCATAAAATACTGATTATTTTCCTTCCAAATTCGCGCGCTTTACTGATTTTTTAAATAACCTAGCAAGTAAGGGTTATTGCACACAACACGTAAATATACGCAATTTAGTAAAATACCCCGAAAAACACCTAATTTTTTACTCAGCTACCAATACATAAGCCTTTATACAGTTTTTTCTATGCGTTATTTTGTATATCTTTAGGCGTATATCACGAATTTTCAGATGGTTTGATATACAAAATGACTAGTTGCAAATTGCGTGAAACTATTATAATTGTGTTGAAACTTTTTAAGTTTAAATAAAGAAATTATAAATATTCACCTCAATAATTAGAAACTTGTATTTAAAGTATCTGAAACTAAAAATGCCCAACGCTCAGTGATTTTTATCAAGAATCAAGATGCAAGAGCCAAGATAGTAGCCAAATTTCCCCCGTCCAACGACCAACGTCCAACGACCAACGTCCAAAGACCAAAAACCAAAAACCAAAAACCAAAAACCAACGACCAAAGACCAACGACCAAAGACAACCCCCAAATAACCCTAAATCTAAGACCCTAAAACCAGATTGAATGAAGTTTAAAACTTTGTGAAAAAAAATTACTTGTAGGTATTTTTACATATAAAAACTGACGAATTATCACTTACCTTTGGCTCATGAGTATAATAGTACAAATTGCGGTTTCCCCACAACAGCTAGAGGATCTAGATTTTATTTTAGGACTTGCTTTAAAGAAGGAAAAACTTCGAAAAAAAGAAATTGGAGATTGGCGTATTCGCAAACGATCTATCGATGCACGCAATAGTCCGATAAAAATAAATCTTCAAATAGAGTTGTGGTTACTTGAAGAACTTCGCGAGCAAATACCACCCTATATTCCACAAAAGGTTCACAACGCCAAAAAAGTAGCAATTATTGGAGCGGGACCAGCCGGACTTTATGCAGCTTTACGATCGGTAGAAGCAGGGTTTAAACCTGTAGTATTCGAACGCGGTAAAGATGTACGTGAACGCAGAAGAGATTTGGCAATTATCAACAAACTTCAAAAAGTAAACCCCGAAAGTAATTATTGCTTCGGCGAAGGTGGTGCTGGAACATATTCCGATGGCAAACTTTATACACGAAGTAAAAAACGTGGCAATGTGCTTAAAGCATTAGAGTGGTTTGTACATTTTGGAGCAGATGAAGATATACTCGTAGATGCTCACCCACATATAGGAACTAATAAACTGCCAAAGATAATCGCTTCAATGCGGGAGGAGATTATAAAAAATGGGGGAGAGGTTCATTTTAATTCCAAACTTACCGATATTAAGATTAACGATGCCGCAATACAGGCTATTCAAATTAATAATGAAAAATGGTTTGAGTTTGATAATGTGATATTGGCAACAGGACATTCCGCTAGAGATATTTATTACTTGCTGCATCATAAAAACATTAAAATTGAAGCAAAAGGTTTCGCGATTGGCGTACGTGTAGAACATCAACAAACGCTTATAAATCATATTCAATATCAAAAAGAATACGATAACCCTTATTTACCTCCAGCTAGTTATAGCTTAGTAGAACAGGTAGATGGCTTTGGTGTATATTCATTTTGTATGTGCCCAGGCGGAATAATTGCACCTTGTGCCACCGAGCAAGACGAAGTTGTTACCAATGGTTGGAGCCCAAGTAAACGAAATAACCCTTATGCAAACTCAGGAATTGTGGTAAGTGTAAAACCGACAGACTTACCTAATTACAAAAAAGATGATCCATTTGTATGCTTAGATTTTCAGAAATATGTAGAAAAACGATGCTGGGAAGCGGGAGGTAAAACCCAAAAAGTCCCTGCTCAACGTATGATAGATTTTGTAGAAGGTAAGGTTTCTACCGATTTCCCAAAAACATCATACCAGCCAGGTATTGTTGCAGCCGATTTAAATAAAGTGCTACCAGCTTTACTCGCAGAAAAACTGAAAAAAGCTTTTGTTGCATTTGGCAAAAAGAAGAATGGGTATTACACTAATGAAGCCGTACTACACGCACCCGAAAGTCGAACATCCTCAACTATTAGCGTGCCTAGACACCCAATTACACTAGAACACGTTGAAATTAAAGGTCTATATCCCTGCGGAGAAGGAGCTGGCTACGCCGGAGGAATAATTTCTGCAGCCATAGACGGAATTAGTTGTGTTGATGCAATAGTGAGAAAGCAAGTAAGCACCGAATAGCCAAAATTCGAAATTAGAATCTAGACTCTCACCACTCATTTCCAGCATCTAGCATCTAGCGTCTAGCCTCTAGCATCTAGACCACCATTCACGTCGAAAAACTTAACATTTGACATTTATCATTCTTAATTAATTACCTAAGGCTTATTTTTGCATTCATTAAACGAAAAAATATGAAAGCATTATTAGAAAAGTCGATAAATAAGGCAATGGATTATACACAGTATAACATGCTTTTCAAACAATTGGTGGAAGAAGAAAGAACTACTGGTGAATTTTCCCAAATGAAGGTCGATTATACAAAACTAAACTTCAGCCGAACTAAAAGATTGGATAAAACTGCAAAGGTTTCGGAAGAGGCTATGGAGGTATTTAAAAGTGTTTCTAATAAACAAACTTGGCTTGTTATCACCGAACCTTGGTGTGGAGATGCAGCGCAAACACTTCCTTTCTTAAATAAAATCGCTCAAGAAGCTGATAATATCGATTTAAAAATTGTGCTTAGAGATGATAATCTTGAATTGATGAATCAGTTTCTTACTAATGGTTCGCAATCTATCCCTATTGTAATTATGATTGATGAGGATATGAATGTGCTTCAAACCTTTGGTCCGCGTTCAAAAGCAGCTACTAAACTCGTTTCAGACTATAAAGAGGAGCACGGAAAAATTGACGATGCTTTTAAAGAAATTATACAAGTTTGGTATAATAAAGACAAAGGTATTTCAATAGTAAATGACCTTGTAAATAGTTTGACTGTTAAAGCTTAAGTTAAGTAGGGACATCTTAGAACTAAGAATCTAGAGTCTAGAATCTAGACGGATTGGATAAACTAAAGTGACTGTAATCTCGATTTAATCTAACAGCAAAACGGTCTTAGCTTTTAAAAAAAATCTGACAGATATCATTTCAAAAATCCAATACATTCTCAATCTTTGCAGTAAAAATTAATAATTATGCAAATTGTATCTTCTCAAGAAGCTGTATCCATAGTAAAATCTAATAATCGCGTATTTTTTCAGGGCGCAGCAATGACGCCTAATTTATTGATAGACACTTTATGTGAGCGATACCACGAACTTAAAAACGTTGAAATTGTTCAAATTCACACTCACGGTGAAGCAAAATACACCGTTGAACCTTATACTCAAGCCTTTCACCTTAATAGTTGTTTTGTAGGCGATAATGTTCGCAAGGGAGTAAATACCATGCATGGCGATTATACTCCAGTTTTCTTAAGTGAAATACACTTACTGTTTAGAAGAGGTATTCTTCCATTAGACGTAGCGTTTATTCAAGTATCTCCTCCAGACAGACATGGGTATTGTTCCCTAGGAGTTTCAGTTGATGTTACCTTACCCGCTATTCAAACTGCAAAACACGTAGTAGCCTTAATTAACCCGAATGTTCCAAGAACTCATGGAGACGGTATTATTCATATTAAAAAAATAGATTATGGCGTAGAGGTAAACACCCCGATATACGCCGCTACAATAGGCGAGCCTTCTGAAATTGAATCTATTATAGGTAGAAATGTAGCCGAATTGGTGGAAGACGGTGCAACCTTACAAATGGGGATAGGTAATATACCTAATGCGGTTTTGCATAACTTAACCAATCATAAAAGGTTAGGTATTCACACCGAAATGTTTAGCGATGGGATACTTCCTTTAGTTGAAAGAGGGATTATTACAGGAGAAGAAAAAGTAATAAAAACGGGCAAGATTGTTACTTGCTTTGCAATGGGGACAAAAAAATTGTACGATTTTATAGACGATAACCCTAATATCCACTTCAAAGAAGCTGCATATACTAACGATACAGCAATTATTAGAAGTAATCCAAAAGTGACAGCTATTAATAGCGCGATAGAAATTGATTTAACAGGTCAAGTTTGTGCAGATAGTATTGGGATGTATCAGTATTCTGGAGTTGGAGGACAAATGGATTTTATTCGCGGTGCATCACTCTCGGAAGGAGGGAAGCCTATTATAGCTATGCCTTCTATCACCAACAAAGGTATTTCAAAAATAACTCCATTTTTAAAAGAAGGAGCAAGTGTTACAACCACTCGAGCCCACGTGCATTATGTAGTTACAGAGTACGGGGTAGTTAATTTATTTGGAAAAGGTATCGAACAACGCGCCAAAGAACTTATTTCAATTGCTCACCCAGATCATAGAGAAGCTTTGGAAAGAGAAGCTAGAAAAAGATTTAATCATTAATAATGAGGTGATTAAATGAATTTAATTTAATATTTTTAATACATTTTTATATAATAATCAGTTTATATTCACTAAATTAGGGGAAATAATAAAAAATTATGTTTTCCAAGGCGTGTGAATATGGAATTCGTTCGGTTCTTTTTATCGCTGAGCAATCTGAACAAGATAAAAGATCGAATGTTACTGAAATATCCAAAGCAGTAGACTCCCCAGAACCATTTACTGCAAAGATATGTCAGCAAATGGCACGTTCGGGAATTATACTTTCCAAAAAGGGGCCTAAAGGTGGGTTTTATATTGAAAAAGATTCTAAACTTACTCTAGCGGACATTGTGAGTTGTATTGATGGAGACAAAATTTTTAATGGTTGTTGCTTAGGTTTGCAATTTTGTTCATCTGAAAACCCTTGCCCAGTGCACGATGAATATTTGGTGATTCGCGAGGGATTAACTAGTATGTGTAAAAATAATACTGTTATTGAACTTGCCAGCAAAATCCGAAGTGGCGAAACTTTTTTAAAGATGTAACTTTCTATACATCGAATTCAAATAAAAGATATTATATTTAAATTCTGATAGCTTTATCAGAATTTAAATTTTTGTATACCTTTGCATTTCTAAAAATCAACAATGTTTTCAAAAGCCTGTCAATACGGAATTAAAGCATCAGTTTTTATTGCTTCACAATCTGCCATTGGTAATCGTGTAAGTTTAAAGGAAATAGCTGCTGGTATTAATTCTCCTGAGGCATTTACGGCTAAAATTTTACATCAATTAGCTAAAAATAATATTCTTCAATCCCTAAAGGGTCCTACAGGCGGCTTTGAAATTCTAGAGGGGAAAGCAGAGACTATTAAACTGAGCGATATCGTTTCAGCGATAGATGGAGATTCAATATACATGGGGTGCGCTCTAGGTTTTGATCATTGTGATGCACTTCAACCGTGCCCAATGCATGATAAATTTGTTGATATTAGAGACAACCTAAAACAAATGCTGGAAACTACCAGCCTACATGAATTAGCAAATGGAGTAGACGTGGGATTGTCATTTTTAAAACGCTAAATATTTTTTTACACCTATTTATGATAAAAAGGTAAGAAATTAAGAAATGAATTATACTATACCTCTAAAACAAATTTTAATATAAAATGAAAAAACTGAATTGGTTAATATTATTGGTTCTAGGAGTACTGCCTCAATTTGCAATAGCGCAAAAAAATAGTAGTATTTCAACAGAAAACTGGATGTCGAGTCCCGGCATTATAGGCACTTTCGTTTTAATTGCCATTGTTATGGTGGTTGCTGCAATAATTTTATTGGTGAAATTGAATTCTTACATAGATACATTAAAACGAAAGCAGCAGGATAAAAATAGGTTGGCTTTTAATGATGATATTATTGCTATGGAGGAAAGTGAAATTGATTTCATACTCGAAAAAAGAAAAGCTGCGCTTAAGTATAAATTGTCTGGGAATGAGTTAGGTGGACATGATAATGCATTGGATGAAAAAGGTATTATTCATCATATTGAAAATAAGCCGAGTAATGCTTTTTTTGACGAAAAGAAGAAAACAACACTAAGCATTGAAACTCCAGAAGCTTTAAAGAAAATAGTAATCTATTATATAGGTGCAGCAGCTGTCTGGCTTATTTTAGGAACCCTAATAGGTCAATACTTAGGAATGAAGTTTGTTTGGCCAGAAATGGACAACCAGGCTTGGTTGTCATTTGGAAGATTACGTCCTGTACATACCAATATGGTGTTCTGGGGATGGTCTTCACTAGGGATGATTGGCTTGGGATACTTTGTAATAGCCCGGACTTCAAATACCGTAATCCATAGCTATAATATGGCATGGTGGGGATGGCGACTAATTAACGCCACAATTATTTTGGGAAGCCTAAGTTTAATGGCCGGAATAAATAATGGGGGAGGAGAATACCGTGAATATATTTGGCCAATTATGCTGCTCTTCGCAATTGCATTAATTATCACATTTATAAACTTCTATAAAACGGTAGCAAAACGTAAAATCTCCGAAATATACATTTCAAACTGGTTTATTCTTGCCGCATTAATTTGGACAATCGTACTGTCTGTAATAGGGTACTTACCATTTTATCAAGATGGTTTAGGGGAAACTGTTATTCAAGGATACTATATGCATCAGGGTGTGGGAATGTGGTTTATGACCTTTACCTTAGGTTTGGTGTACTACTACCTGCCGTCTTCCCTTAACAAACCTATTTATTCGTATTCCTTAGGGGTGCTAGCATTTTGGACACAAATGTTGTTTTACACCATGATTGGAACACACCACTTTGTTTTTAGTCCGTTGCCTTGGTGGTTGCAAACCGTAGCAATTGTTTTTAGTGCAGGTATGGCTATACCAGTAATTGCAGGTTCAACAAACTTTTTAATGACTATGCGTGGCAGTTGGAATCACATTTCTAAAAGTTATGTATTGCCTTTCTTTTTGGTTGGAACCATTTTCTATTTCGTGGGTTCGATGCAAGGGAGTCTTCAAGCCTTTAGATTTACAAATTTCGTTTGGCACTTTACCGATTTTAATGTTGCACATAGCCATATGACGATGTATGGAATTATAGCCTTTTTCTTGTGGGCGTGTATTTATGCAATTCTGCCAAAAATTACGGGAAAAGAACCGCCACAAGTATTGGTAGGAGCACATTTCTGGTTAGCGTTTTTAGGGCTTTTTGCTTATATGATTTCGCTAATGGCGGGAGGAACTTATAAAGGGTTAAGCTGGATAGAAGGCGAAGCTTTTATTGAATCGGTAATACTTATGAAACCTTATTGGGTTTGGCGAGCCATTGGTGGTTCACTAATGTTCCTTTCACATCTAGTCTTTGCTTATAATTTCTATTATATGGTAAAAAACTACCGGAGAGTGGGAACCGAAGTTAAGTCAAAATTAGTAGAAGAAATAACTGTTTAAATAGAATAGAAATGCTCAATTTTCATAAAGAACATAAAAATTTAGTGCTTACGGCTGGTGTCGTATTTATAGCATTGAGTATAATGATAGCGATACTTCCTGCTTTTCAAATGCAGGAAACCGAACCTATTCCAGATCAAAAACCATTAACGGCTAATCAAGAAAGAGGCTTACAAATTTATGTTTCCGAAAACTGTATGGCTTGCCACACACAGCAGGTAAGAAATATAGAAATGGATAATGTTTGGGGCGATCGTCCTTCAATTCCTTCCGATTATTACTACAGCAAAAAACGAATGGATGTCTGGCGACAATCTCCTTCATTATTAGGAAGTGAACGTACAGGCCCAGATTTAACTAATATTGGTAAACGTCAACCGAGTGAAGATTGGCATTTACTTCATTTATACAATCCAAGAGCGGTGGTTTCCGAATCAGTAATGCCATCTTACCCTTGGCTTTTTAGAGAAGTAGATAGTTTTATGATTGGTAATGATGAAAAGCCTCTAGCTATTCCTAAAGAGTTTTTTGATAAACCCGGAAAAAAAGTGGTAGCTACAAAAGATGCTCTACTGCTGGTTGAGTATCTAAAATCGCTCAAACAAACAGAACTTCCTGGTGAAAATATAGGAGAATTTATCCCAGCACTTCGAAAAATACAAGAAGAAGGAATGAGTGGTAATACCGCTGGAGGTGGTCTTGACGGTGCTAACTTGTATAAACAAACTTGTGCTGCTTGTCACCAAGACAACGGAAAAGGTATTGCAGGAGCATTTCCTCCTTTAGCAGGTAGTAAAATTGTAAACGATGAAGATCACGAAATGCTTATAAAAATAATTCTTCAAGGTTACGATGCTCGTCCAGATTACGGTGTTATGCAAGCGTTTGGTGATATATTAAACGACGCAGAAATTGCAGCCATAGCAACTCATGAACGCAGTAGTTGGGGTAATGACGCTCCCCCTGTATCGGAAGAAGATGTTAAGAAGATTAGAGAATATGTTTTAAACGAATTAAATAAATAAATAATGAAAAAGGCACTAACAATTTTTGCGGTTTTGTTTCTTCTAGGAAACCAAATTAGCTGGGCGTGTGATGTTTGTAAAAAAAATCAACCGTCTGGTTTTGAAAATATTACCCATGGTGCTGGGCCATCAGGCACTTTAGACTATATAATTATTTGGGTGGGAATTGTAATTGTGGTTGCAACCTTATTTCTAAGTCTCAAGTATTTAATAAAACCAAGGGAAAACAATCCAGATCACATCAAGAATATTGTTAAAAATGAAGGATTTTAAGCTATGGAAGATAATAGAATTATAAAAGTTTTTTTGGATGAAGACCCTAAACCTTTCGCATCTTTTGCACCTCCGGTAAAGGTTGTTTTGGACACCACGAAAATTCCAGATGGAAAACATACCTTGAAAATTGTAGCTAAGTCTTCTAGTGGGATTGAAGGCATTCGTGAAATTCCTTTTGTAGTGCGAAACGGTCCCGCAATTTCTGTTGTAGGCCTTAAGGATAATGAAACAGTAGATACTCAAGTACCTTTAATTATAAATGCGTACGGAAGTGAAACGAATGACTTTTTTGTTATTAAAGGTTCTGAAACTCCAAAGGCAATACCTGCTTGGGTATGGGCGCTTTTAATTGCATTTTTTGCATTCGGTCTGTTTTATCTAATTATGTATTGGAATCCAGATTTGTATAAATCGTTTTTTTAAGATAAATCTATGAAAGCTTACTTGCGTGCTATTAGGGTCTGATTTGAAAAGCCAATTTTAAAAGAGTCATCATTTAATACCGGGTTCTTGAATTTCTTTAAAGAAATGTATCCAAAAACAATTTAAAATGAGCTATATTCATGGTTTTCTCACACTGTTTAGTTCAACATCGAAAGTAAACCCTAAATTAAAATTAGTTGATGAAAGTATTGTTTTTAGTTGGGACTATCAGGAATACGATTAAATAATCCAATCTCGGCCGAAGGATAAACAGATATTTTAAAAACCATCGAGATAAGTATGTAAAGGTTGGTAAATTTATGGTAAATCGCATGTATGGTTTTAAAATTAAAAATGAATAATTGAGCGCTGTTCAGAATGTGGCGGCAAACAAAATAAATATATAGAAAACCTTTAATTTTATGGAAAAGAAGAAACCTATTAAACGTCATATTGCTTTGCAACCTTTAAGTAGGCAACATCATTTTGGCTTATTGTTTAGCTGGAAAATTCGAAAAGGATTTCAAAATAATATTGAAATAGGACGGATGCAGGAATATGCAAAATGGTTTTATAAGCACGAAATAACACCGCATTTTCATGATGAAGAAAAATACCTTTTTCCTATTCTAGATAAAGAAAATGAATTTATTGAACGGGCATTAAAAGAACACAGACGAATTAAACGTTTGTTTAATGATACAAAAGATCCTGAAAAATCACTTAGTAAATTAGAGGAAGAGCTAGATGCTCATATTCGTTTTGAAGAACGAATTCTTTTTAACGAAATTCAAAAATTTGCAACAGAAGCTCAACTTGCTAAAATTGAAGAAATCCATAGCGATTTGAAAAAAACACCTGACTATCACGATCCCTTCTGGGAGTAAAAAACTACCCTATAAATATCAATAATATATAAAGATATAGCGTTTTTTGTATATTCTGACAAAATTGTCATAATTATGATTTAAGTCATACTTTGTTCCCTTTATTCTACTGAAATTTGTTTTATTAAATAAACATAAATAACAATGCCATGACAACACTTCAAGATAAAACAGTAGCAGATGTAGTTACGGAAAATATTAAAGCCGCTCACGTCTTCAAAAAATATGGAATAGACTTTTGCTGCGGTGGAGGGGTAAGTATCAAAAAAGCATGTGAAAAAGCTGAAATTGATCCTGTTTTAGTAGAAACAGAAATACTTAACTTAGAAAATATAAAAGACCGAGCTTTAGATTTTAACAGTTGGAAACTTGACTTTCTAACCGATCATATTATAAATGTTCATCACGGTTATGTGGAAGAAAGTAGCCCTTTATTACTTCAGTATTCGCAAAGAGTTAATCACGTACACGGACATCATTACACCGAATTAGCCGAAATAGAATCCTTAGTAAAACAAGTGGTTCAAGAATTGGCAGCACACATGAAGAAAGAAGAATTAATTTTATTCCCATTCATTAAAAAACTTGTAAAAGCAGAACGTGAGGGTACAGAAGTTCCTCCAATACATTTTGGAACTGTTGAAAATCCTATTAAAATGATGGAGGAAGAACACGAAGAAGCAGGTGAAATTCTGCGTAAAATAGCTAAATTAAGTAACAACTTTACGCCGCCTCAAGGTGCGTGTAATACCTATAAAGCGTTTTATTCAAAACTAGAAGAATTTGAACAAGACTTACATCAACACGTACATTTAGAAAATAATATCCTTTTTCCGAAAGCATTAAAACTTGAAAAGACATTAAAAAAATAATTGAGAAATTAGTAAAATAGAACTAACACTAAAGAATAATTAGTTTGTTTTTAATACAGTTCGGAAGATTGACAAATAAGAATGTTTAACGTCAAACTCCGAACTGTTTTTTCTTAATTTTACAACTTGATAAATTTAAAAAAACATATTGGCGTTGCGCTTGCTTATTTCCTGCTAGTAGCTCTAATGGGAGTATTGTTACGGTTATTCTTTGTCACCCCTGTTCAGCTTAATTTTAAGTACATACTTCACGCACATTCTCATACAGCTTTGTTAGGTTGGATTTATTTAGGATTAACAACTTTAATCTATAAAATTTTCCTTTCCGAAGCAGAAAAATCCAAGTTGTATAAGCGCATTTTTGTTTTTACGAATATCTGCATATTGGGGATGCTTGTAACCTTTCCCTTTCAAGGCTATGCACTGTATTCAATTATATTTTCAACACTATTTTTGTTTGCTTCCTATTGGTTTACCTGGTTTGCGATAAAAAACATCCCAGAACATTTTAAGCATCGTTTTTCTTGGAAACTTGTAAAAGCTTCCCTTTGGTATTTGGTGTTTTCAAGTATAGGTCCATGGGCTATCGGTGGAGTTATGGCTACCTTAGGCACAGAATCCATATGGTATAAAACATCCATTTATTTCTATCTTCACTTTCAATACAACGGTTGGTTTATATTAGCGCTCTTAGGGATTTTGTTCTATATACTTGAAGAAAAATCAGTTGTTTTTAAAGCAGAACAGTTAAAATCAGTATTCTTTCTCCTGAATTTTGCTGTGTTACTTACCTTATTTCTATCAGTACTTTGGTTTGAACCGCCTAAAATTATTTATGTGTTGGGCTTAATTGGTGCTGTTGCGCAAATTCTAGCCTTTTATGAGTTGTATTTACTTCTTAAAAGACAGAGGAGTTTCTTAATTAAAAGTTTTTCTCCTCAAGGTCTGTTGCTTTTTAAAATTGCAGGAGTTTTGCTAGTTGTAAAAGTATTCATGCAGTTCTTTTCTGCTTTTCCTTATATGGCAGATTTGGCTTATCGGCTTAAGGATTTTGTAATCGGCTATTTACACCTAGTTTTTCTAGGGATTGTAATTCCTTTGATGCTCGCCTTTTTAAATTATTTCCGTCTGCTTAATATTTCTAAAAGCTTCTTGTGGTTTTTCTTAGTGGCTTTTATAACTACAGAGGCTTTAATATTTTATAAAGCTTTTGCATTTTGGCTAGGCCTACCTTTTTTTCAGAACTATTACATTTTACTCGCCATTTTAAGTTGTCTTTTTCCAATAGCCGTAGGGATTTTATTTTTCAATCAAATTAAAAGTTTTTATCTTTCTACCTAAATCAATTTAAATTGAATGATTATATATAGCAAGCTTTAATTATAAAGCTGATAATTATCATTTATATAGATATGAGGCTTTGCGATATTTGCCCTTAAATTAATGCGAAAATTTCACCCTAATGGTTAACTGTTTCCACTGTGGCGATGAGTGTCGCGACGACGTGATCACACACGACGAAAAGTCCTTTTGTTGCCACGGATGTAAGACGGTTTACGACATTCTACACGATAGCGATTTAGGTTACTATTACGATATTGAAAAAAATCCAGGAATTTCTCCCAACGAAATCGCGGGAAAATTCGATTTTTTAGACAACCAAACCATTGTTGAAAAACTACTAGAATTTAACGATGGTAAAATGCAAATTGTCTCATTTGTAATTCCTTCAATACACTGTAGTAGCTGTATCTGGATACTGGAAAATTTAAATAAACTCAGTCCTTCAGTAACTTCATCTCAGGTTAATTTCCCTGAAAAAACAGTTCGAATTTCTTTCTCTTCTGGGGAAGATGCCCTTAAAAACTTAGTAATTTTATTAAGCCGAATTGGCTATGAACCCTATATCTCTTTAGACGATTCGGATAAAAAAGATAAAAATGTAGACCGCAGTTTAATTTTTAAACTAACAGTGGCTGGATTTGCATTTGGAAATATAATGTTCCTTTCACTTCCAGAATATTTTGAAGGATCTGAATTTTGGTTAGACAAATTCAAACCCTTCTTTCGATGGTTGATGTTTGCCTTCTCGCTTCCAGTAGTTTTTTACTCTGCAAGCGGATATTTTATTTCAGCTTATAAAGGACTTCGTTCTAAAATCCTTAATATCGATGTACCCATTGCCCTGGGTGTCGCCGTGCTTTTTATTAGAAGTACTATAGATATTGTAATGGACTGGGGAACTGGTTTTTTCGATAGCTTGGCAGGACTTCTTTTCTTTTTATTACTTGGGAAATTCTTTCAGCAAAAAACTTACAGCTATCTTTCTTTTGAACGCGATTACAAATCGTATTTTCCAATAGCAGTTACCCGACTGTTTAAAAACCCTGAAGGTAATACCGTTGAAGAACAAGCCGAAGTTTATAAAGTTGAAAAAGGCGATCGCTTGTTGATTAGAAACAATGAAATTATCCCTGTAGATGCCATTTTGATAAAAGGAAATGCCTTAATCGATTACAGTTTTGTTACGGGTGAAGCTGAACCAATTTCCAAACAAAGTGGCGACAAGCTTTTCGCTGGAGGAAAACAACAGGCAGGAATTATTGAAGTTGAGGTTTTAAAACCTGTTTCTCAAAGCTACTTAACGCAATTGTGGAGTAACGATGTTTTTAGCAAGGATAGAACAGGAGTTTTCGAATCCCTTACAGACAGTATAAGTAAACGCTTTACAGTAACGCTGTTGACTATTGCATTTATTGCAACAATTTTCTGGATGGTTGTAGATCCTTCAAAAGCATTTAATGTGTTCACTGCTGTACTAATTGTAGCTTGTCCTTGTGCTATTGCTCTAGCTGCACCATTTACACTAGGTAATGTGCTGCGTATCTTCGGAAGAGAAAAACTGTATTTAAAAGAAGCTTCAGTAATTGAACAAATGGCAAAGTTGGATACCGTAGTATTCGATAAAACCGGTACGCTAACTACCAATCAAAAAAACTTAATCACCTATGAAGGTGTAGCACTCACCGAAGAAGAACAAAAATTACTTACAAGTACACTTCGAGCTTCTAGTCACCCCTTAAGTCGTTCCCTATACAGCATTTTAGATAAAAACGATATTCAAACCTTAGATGAATTTGAAGAAGAAGTAGGGAAGGGGATTTCAGCGTCGTATAATGACAATAGTATAAAAGTAGGTTCTTATGAATTTGTCGGAGATTCTAGCGATTCTATAGACGAGATTAAAAATAAAACTACTGTTCATATAAGCGCAAACAAAGTCTATAAAGGGTGCTATGTTTTTAATAGTGAATATAGAACTGGAGTAGCCGATGTATTTGAGCAAATAGGGAAGGATAAAGAAGTGATTGTTCTTTCAGGGGATAATGAAGGTGAACGTGAACGTTTGGAAGCAATGTTGCCGCAAGGTGTTAAGTTATATTTCAACCAAAAACCGAACGATAAATTAAATTTTATAAAATCATTACAACAAGAAGGCAAACGAGTGTTAATGATTGGAGATGGATTGAATGATGCCGGGGCGTTAAAACAGAGTGATGTTGGCTTTGTAATATCCGAAAATACCAACGTTTTTTCACCCGCTTGTGATGGAATACTAGATGCGTCTAAATTCGATAAAATTCCAGACTATCTCAACTTTTCTAAGAAAGGGGTACAAGTAATCAAATGGGCTTTTGTACTTTCCTTGTTTTACAATCTTATAGGAATTTCATTTGCAGTAACCGGACATTTACTTCCCGTTGTTGCTGCTATTTTGATGCCTTTAAGCTCTATTAGTGTGGTGGTGTTTACAACCGTTACCACTCAATCTATAGGTAAGAAATTAAGAATGAGTATAAATAAGAAAAGCTGACGATTGTCATGTTTTGGTGATGATTGTGATAATATTTTTGAATTTAATATTTAAGAAATGACGATAATTTACATGCTCTTGGCGCTCAGTCTTTTAGTTGCGATTATCTTTTTTGTACTGTTTATATTTTCAGTAAGAAAAGGGCAATACGACGATACCTATACGCCATCTGTACGAATGCTTTTTGACGATGAGCTTGTAAAAGAAGATGCCGAACTAACAGGAGATAATGCCGGAAAAAAACTGAATAAAACTAAAGTAAATTTAACCAATCCAGATAAATAATTCTTTTACCATTATGCAAACAGAACAGTTTTACTATGACAATCAGATTGTCAAAAAGTTTATCTATGCTACCATTTTTTGGGGGCTCATAGGTATGAGCGTTGGCTTACTACTGGCTTATATGTTTATGTTTCCGAATATGACAGACGGAATTTCTTGGCTAAGTTTTGGTCGTTTAAGACCATTGCATACCAATGCCGTGATTTTCGCTTTCGTAGGAAATGCAATCTTTGCAGGGGTTTATTATTCCTCTCAACGTTTGCTAAAAGCTAGAATGTGGAGCGATTTTTTAAGTAACCTTAATTTTTGGGGATGGCAGGCAATTATAGTTGCAGCAGCTATTACGTTACCATTAGGTTACACCACTTCAAAAGAATACGCAGAGCTAGAGTGGCCAATTGATGTTGCAATTGCAATAATTTGGGTGGCTTTTGGTGTAAACTTGATTATGACCATGGTAAAAAGACGTCAACGTCACTTGTATGTTGCGCTTTGGTTCTATCTAGGAACATGGGTAACTGTGGCAGTATTGCATATTGTAAATAGTATGGCAATTCCTGTAACAGCATTAAAGAGTTATTCAATGTATTCTGGAGTGCAAGACGCCCTGGTACAATGGTGGTATGGTCACAACGCAGTAGCGTTTTTCTTAACTACACCTTTCCTTGGACTGATGTACTACTTTGTTCCTAAAGCTGCAAATAGACCAGTGTATTCATATAGACTTTCTATTGTTCACTTCTGGTCTTTAATTTTTATTTATATATGGGCAGGACCTCACCATTTATTGTACACTTCACTTCCAGAATGGGCGCAAAACCTAGGAGTTGCATTCTCTGTAATGCTACTTGCTCCATCTTGGGGAGGTATGATTAACGGACTTCTAACCTTGCGTGGTGCTTGGGATAAAGTACGTGTTGATCCTGTACTTAAATTTATGGTTGTGGCAATTACCGGTTACGGGATGGCGACTTTTGAAGGGCCAATGCTTTCACTTAAAAACGTGAATGCTATTGCTCACTTTACTGATTGGATTGTAGCGCACGTTCACGTAGGTGCACTAGCGTGGAATGGTTTCTTAGCCTTTGGTATGATTTATTGGTTGGTACCACGACTATTTAAAACAAAACTATTCTCAGTTCAATTGGCAAACGCACATTTCTGGATAGGTACTTTAGGTATCATTATGTATGCGTTACCTATGTATGTAGCTGGATTTATGCAAGCTTCTATGTGGAACCAGTTTAACCCAGATGGAACGCTTACTTACGGTAACTTCCTTGAAACAGTTACCCAAATCATGCCTATGTATTGGATGAGAGCAATAGGTGGTAGCTTATATATTACAGGTGCTTTTATTTTGCTTTACAATATTATAATGACTGCCAGAAAAGGTAGTAAAGTTACAGACGAACTTGCTGAAGCTGCTCCATTAACTCCAGTTACTAAAAGACAAACTTCAGGTGAAGGATGGCACACTTGGTTGGAGCGTCGCCCAATTAAATTAACGATTTATGCAACCATTGCAATTTTAATTGGTGGAATGGTGCAAATTATTCCTTCGTTAATGGTGGACGATTATGTTCCGGCAATCTCAAGTGTAAAACCGTATACACCTTTAGAATTAGAAGGTCGTGACATTTACATCCGCGAAGGTTGTGTGAACTGCCATACGCAAATGATTAGACCATTTAGAAGTGAAGTAGAACGTTATGGTGAATATTCAAAATCTGGTGAATTTGTTTACGATCATCCATTCCTTTGGGGAAGTAAGCGTACAGGGCCAGACCTTCACAGAGTAGGAGGTAAGTATTCTGATAACTGGCACTTAAACCACATGTACGACCCGCAGAGTACTTCATCAGGATCTATTATGCCTTCGTATAAATGGTTGATTACATCAGAATTAGATAAATCTGATACCGAATCTAAAATGCGTGCATTATCTAAAATAGGTGTTCCATATACAGATGAAGAAATAGCAAGAGCGCAAGAATGGATGACTGAACAAGGAACTCAAATAGAAAAGAACCTTTATAGCGACCCAGATTTTGCTTCATCATACGAAGCAGATAAAAAGTACGCTCAAGAAAACGGGGAAGAATTTATTGAGATGAAAGACCGAGAAATTGTAGCGATAATTGCTTATCTACAACGATTAGGAACAGATATTAAAGTACAAAACGCCGAAGATGCATCGGCATTAAACGACTAGTTATGTTGAAATTTGTAAAAGGAAACCTAGAGAACATAGACGATGTTCAAATATATCCATTGATATCACTGTTAATATTCTTTTTCTTCTTTGTTGGGCTCTTTTATTGGGTGATTACAGCTAAGAAAGAGCACATTACTGAAGTGAGTAATATTCCATTGGAAGACGATACTAATAACCAAAACGACCAAATACTATGAAAACCGTAATGTCATATTTAAGAGTCATAGGCTTTATGATTCTCGCCTTTTTCCTACTAGAGTTTATAGTAGATTCTGGAGAGGAATGGGCAATCGTAAAATATCCAATTATCTGGGCTGTTTTAGGCGTGGTGTTTTTCTTTGCTGTTGCATTCGAAATAGTTGCAGCTGCTTTGCAACGTGTTCTTTATACAGGGCTTGATGATGATGCTAAAAAGCGATATGCAACTTTGGAAGAAAACCAATTCGGTTGGATTAAGAAAAAGTATAAAGAAATGCTCGATTCTAAGCCTATAGAAGCAGAGCAGGAGATAGTGTTAGACCATAACTACGATGGTATTCGAGAGTTGGACAATAACCTTCCGCCATGGTGGAAATACTTGTTCTATGCAACAATTGTTTTTGCGGGGGTATATCTAGTTTATTATGAAATATTTGATGGTCCGAATCAAATTGATGAACTTGAAACTGAAATAGCACAGGCTAAAATAGATATCGCTAAATATAAAGAAAACAACAAAGACCTTATCGATGCTAGTACAGTAGAGTTTTTAGATTCACCTTCAGATCTTGCTGCAGGTAAAGCTATTTACACCGATAACTGTGTGGCTTGTCATAAAGACAGTGGAGGTGGAGGTATTGGTCCAAACCTAACAGACGATTACTGGATTTTAGGTGGAGGAATTAAGAATATCTACAATACCATTAGCGAAGGAGGTAGAGCAGGAAAAGGGATGATTGCCTGGAAAACAGATTTAAAACCTAGTGAAATTGCCCAAGTATCGAGTTATGTAATGACACTTCACGGTACTAATCCAGCAGATGGAAAAGAAGCTGAAGGGGAAATTTGGAAGGACGAAAACGCTTCAGAAGAAGCCGTTGAAGAAAATGAAACAGCAGATAATACTGAAGTTTAAATAGAGATTCACCCTGTTTCAATAGCTAATAACTTAGAGTTGGTTTTAAACTATTCTCTAAGTTGTTAGTATCAATATTACGTTTCACATCAAAATATAACACCATTGGAAACTCCAGAAAACGAGAGCTTTAGAGATAGCATCGGAACGATGAATGAAGAAGGGAAAAGAGCTTGGGTGTATCCTAAAAAACCTTCCGGTAAGTATTACGATTACAGAAAGTATGTAAGTTATGTTTTACTTGCATTTCTTTTTACTGCCCCGTTTATAAAAATAAATGGCAACCAGTTTTTACTATTTAATGTTTTAGAGCGACGCTTTAATATTTTTGGATTTCCGTTTTGGCCACAGGACTTTTACCTGTTTGTTATAATGATGGTAATTGGGGTAGTTTTTATCCTGTTATTTACAGCTGCTTTTGGACGAATATTTTGTGGGTGGATTTGCCCACAAACTATTTTTATGGAAATGGTTTTCCGCAGAATTGAATACTGGATTGATGGCGATAGAGGAGCTCAAATTCGTTTGGATAAACAAAAGTGGGATGCTGAAAAAATTAGAAAACGAGTATTAAAGTGGACTATATTTTTTATTATTTCATTCTTAATAGCCAACATATTTTTAGCCTATCTGATAGGAAGCGATCGATTAATACAATACATCTTTGAAGGACCTTTTGAACATTTAAGTACGCTAATTTCGCTATTAATTTTCACAGGTGTTTTCTACTTTATATTCGCTTGGTTCCGTGAACAGGTTTGTATTATTGCTTGTCCGTATGGAAGACTTCAAGGTGTGTTATTAGATAACAAGTCTATAGTAGTAGCCTACGACCACAAGCGTGGGGAAAAGGAAAAAGGCCGTGCAAAATTCAGAAAAAATGAAGATCGTGCCGCTTCTGGAAAAGGTGATTGTATAGACTGTTTTCAATGTGTTCATGTATGCCCAACTGGAATTGACATCCGTAACGGTACTCAGCTCGAATGTGTGAACTGTACTGCTTGTATGGATGCTTGCGACAGTATGATGGAAGCAGTTAACCTACCAAAAGGATTAATTAGATATGCTAGTGAAGAAAATATTGAAAAGAAAGCTCCTTTTAAATTCACACCGAGACTAAAAGGATATACAGCTGTTTTAGTAATTCTTATTGGTGTTCTTACAGGGATGTTGTTCTTAAGAAGTGATGTAGAAGCGAATATATTAAGACTGCCAGGACAGTTGTATGAGCATAAAGACAACAATATCATCAGCAATGTATTTACGTATAAATTGTTAAACAAAACCACAAGAGATATTGAAGACATTCAATTTAAACTGAAATCTCCTAAAGGTGAAATCAAGAGTGTAAAACAGGGTGAAATTATAGTTCCTGCTCAAGATTTAGCTGAAGGAACACTGTTTATCGAAATTAATGGCTCAGCCTTAAGTGGTGATAAAAACCGTGCGGTGATTGAAGTGTATAGTGGTGACAAATTGATAGAAACTACAAGCGTTACATTCTTAGGTCCGCGTAGTTATAAATAGTTCTTTTATTAGAAAAGGAAATTGAAATATAGAATTAATCATTAAATAATAATCGTAATGAAGATAAATTGGGGTACAGGATTGGTGATTGGGATGGTACTTTTTATATCATTCATACTGTTTTTCGTTATAAAAATAAGTACTCAAGATAAATACGATTTTGATTTGGTAACTGAAGATTACTATCAAAAAGAATTGGTTTTTCAAAAAGAAATGGACGATCAAACCAATTCACATTCTTTAAAGTCTAAAGTTAAAGGCAAAAGAACAGCTGAAGGATGGTTGATTACCTTTCCAGAGGAAGTTGATTATTCAAAGGTTTCTGGAACAGTATTGATGTATAGACCTTCTAACAAGAAATTAGATTTCGAGATGCCATTAAAATTATCGAGTTCAACCTTACTTATTCCGGATGAAAAGTTGGTAGGAGGCCGATGGAACACTATTGTTCACTGGAGTATCGATGGTGAAGATTATCTGTTTAAAGATGAAATTATTTATTAGTAAGGATTGATTTTTAAATAGAAAACCTTACCGAAATTGATTTATAAACTTAGAATTGGGTTCTTAAAATGTTATACACCGCACTTTTATTTGGATTATTAGGTAGTTTCCACTGCGTGGGAATGTGCGGCCCTATTGCATTTTTGTTACCTGTAGATAGAACTAATAACTTCAAGAAAATTGGTCAGATTTTTTTGTATCACTTTGGAAGGATACTAGCTTATAGTATTATAGGATTGGTTTTTGGGCTAGTAGGAAAAAGTTTAAACTTATTTGGGTTTCAGCAACAGCTTTCAATTTTGATTGGAGTATTAATGATTGCTGTTATCTTCATTCCCATAAAAACCTTTAATAAATACAACTTTTCAAAACCTATTTATAAAGCTGTTTCAAAAGTAAAATCTGCATTAGGGAAAGAATTAAAAAAGAAAACCCCTGATACGTTTTTAACCATTGGGTTTTTAAATGGCTTTTTACCTTGTGGGTTGGTGTATATGGCTGTTTTCGGAGCAATCGCCTCAGGAAATCCGCTTCAAGGGAGTTTGTATATGGCAATGTTTGGACTGGGTACAATCCCGCTAATGACTTCTGCTATATACCTTGGCAATTTTTTAAATGGGCAAGTGCGCCAACGAATTCGTAAAGCAATTCCAGTGTTGGTAGTAATTATAGGATGTCTATTTATCGTTAGAGGATTAGGCTTAGGAATACCCTATATTTCACCAAAACCAATGACAGAAACCGTAGATTCAAATATAGACTGTGCGCCAACGCTATCAGAAAATAAACTAATCAATAACCAAAAAAATATTTAAGCAATGACAAATTCAATCTTACCATTAGCTAACTGGGGCATGGGTACCGCAATCATCATTTTCTTTGCAGTATTATGTGTTGTTATGGCCGCCATTGTACTCAACTTTGTTCTTAGAGGTAAAGGCAGTAGTGACCATAATAACAATACAAATTCAGATAAAGAATAACAGAAGTAGGTAAATCTACTTGCCGACGCACTTAAAATTTCTGGTTTCTTCTTTTGAAAATTACTACCTCGCTAATTCAATTATAGCTTGGATAGTTTCTTTGTTGTCTACCCCAAGACCTTCTTGTTGATGCACAAGTTCACCCCCTTGATTAAAAACACTTATAATATTTGAGTGCGAAAAATCTATAGGGGAAATTTGTTTGTAATTAACTGCTAATACTGCAGCAAATTCACGGGTATCTTCTTCGCTACCACGTAGGAAAAGCCATTTGTCATCTTCCATCTGGTTTTCTTTTGCGAAAGCTTTTAAACGCTCAGGAGTATCAGTTTCTGGATCTATACTTACAAATACATATTGAACATCGTCCTTTTTATCATTAGGAATTTGTTTTTCAATATTTCTCATATCGGCAACCAACCTTGGGCAAGCAGCTTGACACGAGGTATATATCATAACCATTGCCAATACTTTTCCTTCTAGCTCTTTCAGTTCAATGTCTGCGCCGTCTTGCGTTGTCCAATGGGAAGGAAGGTTATAGATAGACATATCTGAAATAACATTACCCTTAGATTCTTCGGTATTGTTTTCAGAAATATCTTCAGAATCTTTAACTGCATTATTACAGGACATTGCAACAAGTGAAATTGCAATTAAAATATATTTTAAGTTTTTCATAATCATTTTTAATTTTTATAATGATGAATTAAGAGGTTAGAGCTTATTCTTCTACATCCTTAACACATCTAAATCCGAGGTTTTGTGAACTGTAACGCGCTTTCATACTTCCGCGAAAAGCATATCGCATAAACGCAGCATAATTCATTAAATCTGAAGCGCCAATAGCTGCACTTCCGCAGAAAAGATTAGAGTCTTTATCCTGATCTTTTCGTGATTCTCCCGAAATAAGAACTGTATTAAAATCTTGTGTCCACTCCCATACTAAGCCGTGTAAATCGTAAATTCCATAATAGTTTTTATAAGATTCTCCTATTGGATTTACATAGGTTTTAGGAGTCTCGTACCAACTTAAAATATATTGATTATACGATTCAATTCTTCTAGCGTCCGGAACGTCTTCATTGGCCATGGCGGCAAACTCCCATTCGTCAACTGTTGGTAACCGCTTTCCTTGGCATTCGCAATATTTTTTTGCTGCAAACCAAGAAACACTTGTTATCGGAGCATTAGCAAGACCGTTATAAGTAACATCATTTTCCCATTTATTAAGATAGCTTTTATCTGCAAACAGGCTTATAACGTTGCTTTTTTTCCATTTTGGATTTTCCTTTACAAATTTTAAATATTCTTCATTTGTAACAGGATATACATCCATCAAAAATGGGTCAACTTTTACCAGTTGGTCTGCCGTTCCATAGAGCGGTAAAAAAACACCGCCCTTTACTTTGGCCATTTTATCATTTTGAGCAGTAACCTTAACAAATAATAGTGAACAGACTAAGAAAAGGGCGATGTGGTATAATTTCATTTTATATAAATTTATTATCTATTTCTTACAGCTTTTACCATTTCTGGGGTTACATCTGTCTTGTTATTGCCCCAGCTGTTATATACATATGTCATCACATTTGCAACATCTTCATCACTAAGAGCCTGAGCGGTCATTACACTATTGTATTTTTTACCGTTTACAGTAATTTCACCAGACTTACCATTTAATACGATATCAATTGCGCGATCTACATCTGCGTTTAGGTAGTCTGCATTAGCTAAAGGAGGGAAGGCACCCTCGATACCCTGACCGTTTGCTTGGTGACAAGCAACACAAGTAGCCATATATTTATCTTTACCAAACTTCATTTTTTCCTCGAAACTCAATGCCTTAACTTCTTCTTTTTTATCATCTTTCTTACCTAAACTAGGCATCGATTGAATTACACTACCTTCTGGAAGATAAATTCCTTCGTAGATCTCCCCAGCAAAAACTTTTTCGTTTTCTTCACCTTCAACGTTTAATACGGCAAGTGCTCCTTTGTTGAATGCTCTAAAAATAGAGTGATCTACCAATATAAATGAACCTGGAACATCTACTTTAAATTCAACAATTGCTGCTCCTCCTGCAGGAATTAATGTAGTTTGAACATTGTCGTTTATTAAATCTCCACCTTCAACATGAACTCTGTCAAAAATTTCTCCAATTACGTGAAATGAAGAGACAAGGTTAGGCCCCCCATTACCTACAAATAAACGAATAGTTTCGCCTACTTTTGCAGTTAATGCGTTATCTCCTGTCATTGCTCCTACGTGACCGTTAAACACTACATAATCTGCTTTTTCATCAATTGCTTTCTGCATATCGAATGCTTGTAAACCACGTTCACCGTACTTTCCTTCGGTGTAGAAGTCACCCTGCATTATGTAATACTCTCTGTCTACAGGTTCTAAACCACCTTCTGGCTCAACTAAAATTAACCCGTACATACCGTTTGCAATATGCATCCCTACAGGAGCGGTCGCACAATGGTAAACATATAATCCCGGGTTGAGGGTTTTAAATGAAAAGATTTTCTCGTGACCTGGAGCAACAAATGAAGATTCTGCTCCACCTCCTGGACCATTCACTGCATGAAGGTCGATGTTGTGAGGAAGCTTATTGTCTGGGTGATTTTTTAGTTTAAATTCAATTTCGTCACCTACACGAGTTCTAATAAAACTTCCTGGTACAGTACCCCCAAACGTCCAATAAACGTATTTTACACCGTTTACCATCTCGCCTTCTCTTTCTTGAATTTCAAGATCGACGATTAGCTTTTTAGCTTTACGTTTTCCTACTGGAGTAGGAACAAATGGTGGATCGGTAAGTTCTGCTACCATTTCTTGGCTTACCGGAATATCTAAAGCATTTTCATAGGTTTTGCTAGATTGGTCGTTAACACATCCAGTTAAAAAGGCCGCTGCTCCAAAGCCTAGCAGCAGTTTTACTACATTTTTTTTCTTAAAATTAATTGTCATAATAGTTGGTTTTAAAAGGTTGATTTATAATTTGGTTGTTTCATTTTTATTCCAAGTGAACAGTGTAGGATTTATTGTTACCATTGCCCAAGCCCAATAATTTGAATTGCCATCAAAGTTGTTTTTTACACTTTCGGTGCCTTTTGTTGCGAAGTATTGAGAGTAACCAAGTTTTAATCCAACAAATTCATTCAATTCATACGAAGTTAACAAATCCAATTCAAATCCTAAATTATTTGAAACATAGTTATTTATGGCTGCTGCGGCATAAAATTGATGAAGTGCTAAATTGAAACTTGTTTTAGTATTTAGCTTGTACTTTACATTTCCGTAGATGTCTAAAAGTCCTACATTATTTATGTGGTTTCCTACATAATAATAATCCATTAGCCCATTAAACTTATGATTTGTACCATAAAGAGGAGTAAAGGCTTTATTTTCCCCATTTGCTGGCGCACCATAATCATTTCCACTCTGTAACTCGCTTCCTAATCCTAGATTTAGATTTGAAGTTGCAGCATAATTCGCTTCTAATGAAAATAAATATGCGCTTAAATCATTATCGGATACATCTTTACCAAATTGATAGTAGAGATTTGAAGAAAAATTCAAGTTATCAATACTAGCTTTTAAGTGCATTCCAGCAGTTTGGCTGTATCGAGTGTCATTTTTAAACGCATCTATTGCATCAATATATTGAAGTCCGTTGTTTAAAAATAGAAAACTTGCTGATAGCCTTTCCCAATTCTTATTTACCCAAATATATTGAAGGCTTTTATAGGTATTTACTGTAAGTATGTTTCCAGTAAGGCTTTCATTGTCCTGATTATAAGCTGCACCAAAATGAAGTTTAAAATAGCTTGGTTCAAATTTTAGAATTGCAGCGTCGTGGCTTCTTCCTTGCTGTGCCCAGCCAACATTTCCAAAGAAACGCTGATCGTCGTACACTATCTCCTGACGTCCAATTTTAAAATTAAAATCTTTAATCAAAAGTATTTCTGCCCATGCTTGATGTAGTGAAAAGCCATTATTGTCTGCTACATTGAGTTGTGGCACATCTCCCCAAACTCGCACATCTTGCGGACTTAAATACAGATGAAGTTTTTCAGTTTTAAATTCAAAGTTTAATCGCGTACGTTGTGAAACAAAGGCCGCAGGATTAACATTGTTTGGGTAAAGTGTTTTATAACCATGTCTAAGCTCAAATCTAGGACGTAGCTCTGCATCTAAAGTGAATTGCGAATAAACATTGACAACCCCTAACATCAGGAAAACAAATAATAGCTTCTTAGCAAAACTCATAACCGATAAAATTATTTTCTGACACAAATGTCTGAATATAAAATAAAAAGAAATATGACGGTTGTCACAAAAGCCTTATTAATAACTACTTTAAACAGTCATCGAAAACAGTTGCCTATCTGGCTGATTTCGTTGCAATAGCACGTCAAATGCCATGCAGATATTACGTACAAAAGGACGACCTTTTTCTGTTATATATAGTTCTTTAGCGCCAATTTCTAACAAACCATCAGCTTCCATTTCTTTTAAATTACTGAGTACTTCTGGTAATTCTGGAAATTGAAGTGAAGTGTCTTCCCAAGAAGTTTCTAATCTGCACATCATATTTAAAATGTGTTTTCTAATAATTAGATCTTCTTCATTTAACATATGACCTCGATATACTGGAAGAATTCCTTGCTCAACCAAATGTTGGTATTCCTCTACGTTTTTAGCATTTTGGGCAAAACTGTACCAGCTATCACCAATGGCAGAAACTCCAAGCCCAACCATTAGCTGAGTTTTGCTTTCTGTATACCCCATAAAATTTCTATGCAATTCTTTTTCTTTCACTGCTTTGTATAAGCTATCCGATTTTAAAGCGAAATGATCCATGCCTATTTCAATATATCCAGCTTCTTCTAGCATTTTCTTACCAGTTTCATACATATCTCTTTTTTCGGCTGGAGTAGGTAAATCTTCTTCTTTAAAACCTCGTTGGCCATTTCCCTTTATCCATGGCACGTGAGCATAGCTGTAAAAAGCTATACGGTCTGGCATTAGCTCTTTTGTTTTTTCTATAGAATAAATTACGTGCTCTTTTTTTTGAAATGGGAGTCCAAATATAATATCGTGTCCTACCGATGTATAACCAATTTCCCGAGCAGTTTCGGTTACTCGTTTTACGTTTATAAAGGGTTGAAGTCTGTTTATCGCCACTTGAACAGTTGGATTATAATCTTGAACCCCATAGCTTACTCTTGTAAAACCACAGTCGTAAAGAGTTTGTAAATGATCGCCTTTGGTGTTGTTTGGATGACCTTCAAAGCTGAAAGATGGATTCTCTGCCATTGTTGCATCTCGAAAAATACCTCTAATTAGAATTTTTAAGTTTTCTGCTGAAAAAAAAGTAGGTGTTCCTCCTCCTAAATGTAATTCCTTAATAATTGGTCTCTCATCAAATAGCTCAAGGTAAAGTCGCCATTCCTTTAAAACAGATTCTAAATATGGTGTTTCAACAGCGTGATTTTTGGTGATGCGTTTATTACATCCACAAAAAGTACACAAGCTTTCACAAAAGGGTAGGTGTATATACACACTTATTCCTTCTTTCGAATTGCTTTCAGAAAAACTTTGTGATACATTTTTCTTCCATTCTTTTAAGGAGAAGTTAGCCTCATTCCAATACGGAACAGTTGGATAACTTGTGTATCTAGGACCAGGAACATTGTACTTTGAAACTAAATTGGAAGTCATATCTAATTTTATTTTGGGTTCAAAATTAGAGCTGTTTGTTTGTTTACTAAATGATTAATGTCAGTTTTTATTTTTTTTAAACATCTTATCTTTCAGCATGTAAATAAATAATTTTACGTAACTTTTGTTACAATATGTGTTAATCTATTGTTTTAATTTTAGCTTTATCTTTATCTCAACAAAACCATAAGTTATGAAATTTTCATTATTATTTTTTGTTATAATTTTATTGTCGGCTTGTAAAAATAATCGAGCCAACTACTCGGAAATAGCACAGAATAATCCTGTGGAAGGTATTGCTAAACAGGAACACCCAGGAAAGAAGTTAATGGAAAATTATTGTAATGTTTGCCACAATCCAAAAACTGCAGAGAAGGATATCATTGCTCCCCCAATGATAGCTGTAAAAATGCATTATATTTCTGAAGAAACCACCAAAGAAGAATTTGTAGATACAATGCTAGATTGGGCTAAAGAACCTTCAGTAGCGAAATCGAAAATGCCTGGTGCCGTTAAAAAATTTGGTTTAATGCCCTATCAATTTTATCCAGAACAAACTATCAGGCATATTGCCGATTATATATTTGAGAATGATATAGAAGAACCAGTGTGGTTCGATAATCATTATAAAAAAATGCACGGTGACCGACCAAAAATGAAAGGTAAAAAAGGAAATAGTAGGGGGAAAGGGAAGAAAAAAGGAATAGGAAAAAACAATACAATTGAACAACATTCTTCCAAAGAGAAAGGTATGCAAATATCGCAAACCACTAAAGCCGAGTTAGGCAAAAATCTCATGGGACAAATACAAAAAAATGGCGTAATAGAAGCCTTAAATTTTTGTAACGTGCAAGCTATGCCTATTACAGATAGTATGGCAACAGTACACAATGCAACGATAAAGCGCGTAACAGATAAACCGAGAAACCCTAAAAACACAGCAAATTCACAAGAACTAGAATTTATTAATCAATTTAAGACTCAAATTGCAACGGGGAGAGAGGTTGAGCCTATACTTGTGAAAAAAGGTAACAATACAAAATTTTATTTACCAATTGTTACTAATGCTATGTGCCTACAATGCCATGGTTCTCCAGGAAAAGAATTAGAAACTATTACATTAGCTAAAATAAAACAACTATATCCTTTAGATATGGCCACAGGTTATTCCGAAAATGAGGTGCGCGGTATCTGGAGTATAAACTTTAATAATTAAAATATGAATAACAATCAATCGTATTGGGATGAACGCTATAAACAAGGTAAAACAGGTTGGGATATAGGTTATGTTTCCACCCCGATGGAAGATTATATCGATCAGCTTACCGATAAAAATTTAAAAATATTGATTCCCGGCGGAGGGAATAGTTATGAGGCGGAATACTTATTTGAAAATGGCTTTAGAAATGTTTATATAGCAGACATTTCTTCAATCCCACTTAACAATTTGGCTGAGCGCATTCCATCATTTCCAAAAGAAAATTTACTACACACAGATTTCTTTGATTTAAACGATTCGTTCGATCTAATATTAGAACAAACATTTTTCTGTGCGTTAGAGCCCATTTTAAGGAATCGATACGTCGATAAAGCATACGATTTGCTGAAGCCTAATGGAAAAATAGTGGGATTGCTTTTTAATATTCCATTGAACAGTGATGAACCACCATTTGGTGGAAATAAGGATGAGTATATTCCTTTGTTTGAAGATAAGTTTGTAATCGATAAAATGGAAATGGCTTACAATTCTATCCCTCCTAGAGAAGGAAACGAACTGTTTATTAAGTTGCAGAAAAAGTAATTTTAAACTTTATAGCTTTTCGCCATAAGCTAAATCTCCTGCGTCACCTAAGCCTGGAATAATATATCCACGACTGTCTAAACGGTCATCTACAGCAGCTATCCATAAATGTGTATCTGCGGGGAAAATTTTTTCAACGTATTCAATCCCTGGTTTAGCACCTATAACAGATAGTATGTGTATTTGCTTAGGTTTTCCGTGATTTTTTAAAGCTTCCAATACATTTTCCAATGTTTTTCCTGTTGCAAGCATAGGATCTACAAGTATCAATGTTTTTCCTTCTATAGAAGGTGAAGCTAGATAACTAACGATAACTTCAAAGTCATCATCATCATTTGGATGTTCTCTGTAAGCAGAAATAAAAGCGTTTTCAACCGAATCGAAATAATTTAAAACTCCATTGTGAAGCGGAAGTCCGGCACGTAAAATTGAGCATAATACTATTTTGTTGTCAGGAACATATACTTCCTTTTCACCTAGTGGAGTAGTGACTTTAACAGTTTCATAGTTTAAGGTTTTACTAATCTCATAGCTCATAATTTCACCAATGCGCTCTATATTTCTTCTAAAACGCATTGAATCTTTCTGAATCGAAATATCGCGAAGCTCAAAAATGTATTTACTGATTAAAGAATTCTCTTTACTGAAATCGTTTATTATCATAATAATTTAGATATGTGTACTAAGATAAAGCATCTCAAAAAAACAAAGATACTAATCTAAGAAAAAGACCATCTACTTTTATGCGGATGGTCTTTTAAAATGTATGAATAGTGAATGTTTTAAAGGCTTTTCAAGAAGTCTTTAAAATCCTGTCTATCGTAATCGGCCATTCCTTTGTGAGTAAACACCAATTCTCCTTTTGAATTTATAATATATGTAGTAGGGATACTTTGTGACTCATACATTCTTGGCATTGCCGCTATTGGTGCATAAACTTCAAAGTCAAAATTGTTTCTCTTTTTATAATCTATCGCCTTTTCAAACTTACGATCAAAAGAAATCATGAGCACTTCAACTTTATCCTTATCGATGTCGTTGTACATTTTGTTTATGCTAGGCATTTCTGCTACACATGGCGGACACCAAGTAGCCCAAAGGTTTATAAATATCACTTTCCCACGAAATTGTTCCATAGAAACCTTTTCCCCTTTAGAATTTATCAACTGTAAATTGAAATCGGCTTTTGTTGCTGTAGGACCATTTTCTGTAATATCTTCTTCTACTTTTTCAATATCTGGATTCATTGCGCCTGTAGCTAATAATCCACGTTGTGCAAAACCGATAATTTCAGTGTGAATTCCAGAAAAATAAATTCCGAGTATCACTACAGCGAATACTCCGTATTCGATTAAGTTTTTCTTTATTTTTTTGTTCATATTCAATTTTTTTAAAAAGTTGTTTTTTATTTAAAAATGTAATCTGTACCTGGCACTGTAGAAAACGAATTCACACCCAAATACTCACAATATGCTCGACCGTCCATTTTTGGCGAAATAGGGGAGTGAAGCTTTAAATATTCTTCAACTACTTCGTGAATGGTATAATCCTTAGTTTCAACATCAATTACATTAGGCATTCTACACAGTACGTGGTCTGGATCTCCAGGACGTTCGCATGCAGAAATTGTGTAATATCTATTTTCATCAAGTGGCTCGCCATTTACTTCAATAGATATTATTCGTTCATTTTTATCATTCTGACTGTTAAACTCAACTTTCATTCCTGAAAATCGTACTAGCCATCCGCCAAATCGTTCTGTAGCATTTTGTGCAAAAGCGTTATGCATCTCTTTTTCCAACCACATTTTAATTTGCTTCCCTGTAGCTTTCCCTGTTTTTACGGGTTCGTTAACAGGCATTAGGTTCCAAAGGTTGGCACGAGTTATCGCTGCTGGTTTACCATCTTTTGGAACGATAGGATTTCCAAATCTAAACCCGTTTGAAATTGAAATATCTGCGCCAGTTTTCCATCGTGCCGCGTCGGTTATTAAATTATCCATAGGATTTTCAACTGTAAGATATCGATATAATGGCTCAGTGGTGTACCCTACAATAGTTTCAAGGTTTTCTTGATACGGAGCTTTGTTTTTGTTTATTATAGCTTGTATTTCAGGATCCGCTTTATAAACTTCAGGATCTACATCTATAAGTTCATAATCGTCTTTTACCAACTTATTATTTACAAAATATAAGTTTAGCTTTCCTACAAACGATCCAAATGCTCCCGGCTCTGTAACTTTTGCATATGTACCTTGTATGGGTTGCCTAACGCGTTCGTGGGTGTCATTTCCTAGAATATAATCTACGTTTTCAGCAATTGGGCTATTGGCCAAAGTTACCTGCTTATAGATACCGATATGCGTAACTAAAAACATCACATCAATTTTCTCATCAACCTTTACCTTGTCTATAAATTTTTTTACACTGTTGTCTATCTGACTAAAATTAATTCCTTTACTGAAAATAGGGTTCTGTCTTATGGGAACATCTGGGTCGTTTATGCCGATAAATCCAAGACGAACGCCATTAATTTCCTTTACTAAATATGAAGGGTAAAGATTTTCATTGCTGTCTTCATGTTTCATATTCTGAACAATGGTAGGGGTTTCAAACTTTTCATAAACTTCAAGCATTTTTTGCTTGCCGTAAATTACTTCCCAATTTCCAGGAATTAACACATCGTAATTCATGTTTTTGATTACATCGGACATTACTTCACCCTCAGAGAAAGCCACATAACCACTTCCTTGAATTAAATCGCCACCATCTACAATGAGGGTTTTTCCAGGGTTTTTCTTTCTTTCTTCGTCAAAAAGCGTTTTTATATGGGCTAAACCGCCACGCTTCTTAAAGACAATCTCGTTGTTTTCCCAAAATAACTCAGGATGTGGATCTAATTGCCCGTGAATATCTGCAGTTTGTAAAATTGTGATTTTTAAAGTGTCTTGCGCATCGCTTTTTGCTTGGGGATTTTTGTTAAAATTAGGGCTGTTCCAAGCTATAAAAGTTGCAACACCCATAATTAAAGCTATATATGTATAAATTCGATTTGGTTTCATTTTGGTTATTTTAAAGGCTTAATAATTTATATCCTTTTTTCTGAAGTTGGAAGGCCGTTAAAAAGGCATTATCTACAACTTCCACTTCTTTAGGTAAATCTTTAGGGTCGATTTTTAGACGGTCTAAAGACATTTTGCACACATTCAGACTCACATTTTGCTTTATTGCCTGCTTTCGGTTGTCCTCAGTGTCAGCAGTTTTTATTGGAGATACATTCGCCCCGTAAAGAACGATTTTAAAGTCTCCAGAGGTATTTAATTCTTTGGCTGCGAGTAAGATTGGTTTTAGCTGTTCAGGGTTTGAAGTGAGCACCACAAAATCATCAGTAATTTGCTGTTGTTGCGCTGTTACGCTAAAGCTTACTAAGGCGATAAGTACTATAAATATATTTTTCATAAATTAAATTTTTAAAGTCCTAAGCTTAAATATCCTTTTTGCTGAAGCTTTAGGTTGTGTAATATTCCATTATCTATTATTTCCATATTCTTCGGAAGCTTTTTAGGATCGACATTAAATTTCTTTAATGAAAATCCACAGGCTACGATGTTTGCACCTATCTTTTTTGCTTCTTTAAGATGAGGTTTCATTGTTTCCAAATCGGTTAAATTGCTAATTTCCTTTCCACAAACAATAATTTCAAAATTCCCGAAGTTTTTTCCATCTTCTTTTGAAAGTTCTTTTGCAGCCAAAAGAATTGGCTTGAGTTGTTGTACTTTTTTTGTGAGTACTACATAGTTTTGTTTTTCAGCTTCTTGAGCTATTGTATGCTGTATATTCCCCATTAACATAAATAGAGAAAGTATAAAAGTTGAAACAAGTGTTTTCATTGTTAATGTATTTTGTTGTTATTAAAGTCGTTTAAAATAAAAAAGAGTAGGCCTCCAGCGATTGCTATATTTTTAAAAAGTGGCCCTAGACTGTTTACTTGTCCTATCTGAATAGTAATAGTTATAGGGATAAGCACAGCGAATAAAACCATAGCAGCCCATCGGGTTTTAAAGCCAATTAAAAAGCTAATCCCTGCCGCCAACATTACAATTCCTGATAGAATCACTAAAAGTTCAAGGTTGCCAAAAAACTCGGCAAATCCCTTGAATTTAGCCATCTGAATGCGGTTTACTGTTTTTTCAATTTCAATTAAGTGATTGGCTCCCGCCATTAAAAATATTCCGCTTACCATAATGCGTAATATCTGCACAGAGCGCTTGCCAACGGTTAGAGTTGGGTTCATAAATATGTAAGTTAAAGATTGAAAGATGTTTTATCGATAGCAAAATCTATTCACCTATAAAATCGGGTGTTCCTAAATCGATAAAAAATAAAATGCCTGAAAATAATTATGAAAGGCGAGGAGGGAGGTAGTTTCGTTCGTCAAATAAGTTTAATTTGAGGAACTCTTTAAAAGTGAAATTCTCATAATTGTCTTCACTGTAAACCAAGGTGAATTCAGGGTTTATAAAGTCGACAAATGATGTACATATAAGTGATATTTGCCCCTGTTGCTCGTGCTGATAGTCGATTACTTCAGCTTTTGAAGCAGGAACTGTAGATGTTTTGTTTTTACAATAAGGCTTTACAAACGTGATATTATCTGTAACTAAATGCGCGAAACCACTATAACTATTAAAAACCATACTCATCAAGATAAGTCCGGCGAAGATAAAAGCTATTGTGTTTTTAGGTTTCATTACTAGCAAATCTAAATAATACTTTATAATTAGAGTGTAACTTAGGTTACATTGATTAGTGAAAGTTCAGATTAATCGACGGAATTTTATAATCCCCACCCAAATAACTCATAACTCTTAACTCATAACTCAAAACTCTGAACTCACAACTCATAACTCTGAACTAAAAAAACTACTTACGTTCAGCTTCTGTAGTTTTATTTTCTTGAAAATAGGAATTAAATAGGAAATAGAATATCCATAACCTACGCCAAATTCGCTATAATCATAGGTTCTGTTGTAACCTGGTATGTATAGATTGTCGAAGTTATTGGGTTTGTCTTCGGCTACTTTTCTTTTTAGTTGAAGGTTTATAGACAGGTAGAGGTTGTTTAACACTTCGGTTTTTATCCCTACAATCAATTCTGCCCAATGTGCTGTTAAGCCTGTAAATTCTTGAGGGTCGTAAATAGTTTCGTTGGGATATGCTGGATTGTCGGTATAGATTCTGTAGCTAATTAACTCCTGCTTAAATGTTGAAAATCCGTAGCGTAATCCAATAGTAATAGCGTTTTCCATTCCAAGCCAATTTTCATATGCGTTGTAATCAAACCCAAGTTTGGCATAGCTACCGCTGGTTTTGGAAGATACATAAGGTTCTACCCAATCTTTCTTTTCATTTCCTAATTCTGTTGCTGCATAGAATTTATCCGTAACCCTAAAATCTCCTATAATTTCAAAGCCAGAATATCCGTCTTCGAGTAAAGTTCTTAAAGGCTTAGATAAATCTGCTCCAACACGCAATCCGTATTTTTCAATCTTCGGAATAGTATCGTTAGCATTTTTATTTTTCTGCGCCACCATAGATTGAGTGCCGCAAAATAGACTAATGCAGCAAAGTAAGGTGAGCGCTATTTTCATCTTTTACAGTTTCTCGTTTTGGTATTACTTGTTCAATCCAATTCTCGTTGCCTTCTTCTTCTAAAGTAGAAATCAAATTATCGAATTCCGTTCTAAAACCACAGGCACGATTTACGTAGCCATTTTCTCTACTATAAGTAAACATCATTTTGTCAATGTCTACTATAGTATCGGTTTCAGTAATTGTGGTTTTTATAAAAAGGTATTTTGTGGTATCTCGGTTTGTATTAAGTGGAAGTACTATAGAATCTGTACTAGTTCGCGAAATAACTTCGATGGAATCTGAATTATTTGTTTTTACAGTCAAAAAATTAACTTTCTTAAGCACCGTAGGGTTTGCGATATCGTTAAACGTTATCACCAAATTAGACGTTGTTGCTGTATCTGGTGGGCAGATATCATCTTTTGTACACCCTTTAAAGGCATAAATTATAAGAAAGAGAAGTATAATTCTTTTAAACATAGTTTTTTAAAATTGACCTAAATACCTTTTTTGACATAGAATCTAAGGCTAAAACATTCAAAATAGCCATCTTAAGATTGAAATTGTCCTCCGTCTACTTTAATTAGCGTTTTTCCAAAAGTACAACATTTTCTACGTGATGTGTTTGCGGAAACATATCTACAGGCTGTACTTTAATTACTTTATACTTTTCATCTAAAAGTGCCAAATCGCGAGCTTGAGTTGCACTATTACAACTTACATATACAATTCGTTGCGCTTCTAAATTCAATAACTGCTGTACAACATCGGCGTGCATTCCGTCTCGTGGTGGGTCGGTAATTACAACGTCTGGCTTTCCGTGAGTATTGATGAACTCTTCATTGAAAACCTTTTTCATATCGCCTACATAAAACTCGGCGTTATCGATTTTATTTAAAAGTGCGTTTTCTTTTGCAGCTTCAATAGCATCAGGCACAGCTTCAACTCCAACAACTTTCTTAGCTTTTTTTGCGACAAATTGCGCTATAGTTCCTGTTCCAGTATATAAATCGTAAACCAATTCGTTGCCGCTTAAACCAGCAAAATCGCGAGTAATTTTATAGAGCTCGTAAGCCTGTTCGCTATTCGTTTGGTAAAAAGACTTTGCGTTTATCTTAAACTTTAAGCCTTCCATTTCTTCAAAAATGTGATCTCTTCCGTAGAAAAGTCCAATTTCTTGATCGTAAATCGTATCGTTTCCTTTTGAATTGATAACGTATAAAAGGGAAGTAATTTGAGGGAATTCTTCAGCAATAGCTTTTAGTAGTAACTCCCTATTTTCCTTATCCTCGTAATAAAACTGAATCAAGACCATTACTTCTTGCGTTGAAGAAGTACGAATCATCAAGGTTCTTAAAAAACCTTCTTGGTTTCTAGTGTTGAAGAAAGTCAGATTTAATTCTTCTGCTTTTGCCTTAACAAAATCTCGGATAGCATTACTTGGGTCGGCTTGTAAAAAACACTTGTCTAAATCTAATATCTTATCCCACATACCAGGAATATGGAAGCCTAAGGCATTTCGGTTTTCTATTACCTCGCCGCTTCTAATTTGATCTAGCGTAAGCCATTTGCTATCACTAAATGAAAACTCCATTTTATTGCGATAGAAATATTGTTTTTCTGAACCTAAGATAGGTTCAAATTCAGGAAGTTCAATTTTGCCAATGCGTTTAAGATTTTGTTCCACTTCTTTATGCTTGTAAAACAGCTGATGTTCGTAGCCCATATTTTGCCACTTACAACCTCCACAAGTACCGAAATGCGGACAAATGGGTTCAACTCTTTTTTCAGAATATTTTGAAAAAGAAATTGCCGAACCTTCAAAAAAGCCTTTTCTCTTTTTTGTAGTTTGCACGTTTACAATATCGCCGGGAACCGCATTGTTAATAAAAACAATTCTGCCGTCCTCTGCCTTAGCAACTGCTTTGCCTTTAGCGCCAGCGTCTATCACCTCTAAATTTTCAAGGATTACCCTTTTATTTTTTCTCGCCATAGGCGCAAAAATAGCACAATTGTAAGGTTTAAATCCTGTTAAGGCACTAAAAAAAGTGGTAATTATTTAGTAATTTGCGCTCCAAGGATGATTTCTCTCCATTAAGTAGGAATCAAATCTATTTTATTTCAAAATATTACAATTTTATGTCAGTTTTAGAACAATCAGCTTCACAGAAAGCAATCGAATTAGAAAACAAATATGGAGCCCATAACTACCACCCACTTCCAGTAGTTTTAAACAAAGGAGAAGGTGTTTATGTTTGGGATGTAGAAGGCAAGAAATACTACGATTTTCTTTCGGCTTATTCTGCAGTGAACCAAGGACATTGCCACCCAAAAATTGTTGGTGCAATGGACGAGCAGGCTAGAACTCTTACACTTACATCACGTGCATTTCACAATGATATGCTAGGTAAATACGAAAAATTTGCTTGTGAGTATTTCAACTTCGACAAATTATTACCGATGAATACAGGTGCCGAAGCAGTGGAAACAGCTTTAAAAATTTGTAGAAAATGGGCTTATGAAAAGAAAGGCATCGATGAAAATGAAGCCGAAATTATAGTTTGTGAAAACAACTTCCACGGAAGAACAACTACTATTATTTCCTTCAGTAACGACCCAGTGGCTCGTAAAAATTTCGGTCCTTATACTAAAGGATTTATAAAAATTGAATACGACAATCTTGAAGCACTGGAAAAACATTTAGAAAGCAATAAAAATATTGCTGGATTCTTAGTAGAGCCAATTCAAGGTGAAGCAGGAGTTTATGTACCTTCAGAAGGATATTTAAGCAAGGCGAAAGCACTATGCGAAAAGCACAATGTATTGTTTATTGCAGATGAAGTACAAACAGGAATTGCGCGTACAGGAAAACTTTTAGCTGTAGATCACGAAAATGTAAAACCAGATCTTTTAATCTTAGGGAAAGCGTTAAGTGGTGGAGCTTATCCAGTTTCGGCTGTTTTGGCAAACGATGAAATTATGAGCGTAATTCAGCCAGGAAACCACGGTTCTACTTTTGGTGGAAACCCTGTAGCTGCTGCTGTAGCAATGGCTGCGCTAACAGTTGTAAAAGAAGAAAACCTTGCCGAAAATGCTGAAAAACTTGGAAAACTATTCCGTGACGAATTAAACAAGTTTATTGAAAACAGTAACATCTGTAAGCTAGTACGCGGAAAAGGATTGCTTAATGCTATCGTAATTAACGATTCTGAAGATGGCGATACGGCTTGGAATATCTGCTTAAAGCTTCGTGATAACGGACTTCTAGCTAAGCCAACTCACGGAAACATTATCCGTTTTGCACCGCCATTAGTAATGAACGAAGAGCAATTGTTGGATTGTGTTTCAATTATTATTGAAACTTTAAAAGAGTTTGAAAAATAATAGTAAAACCAAAATAGGGTACTAAAACCTTAGGTTTAGCATATAAACTAAAACGGTCTCGATATACATCGAGGCCGTTTTTTTATGGAGTTAATTTGAGAGATTAGATTTCTTGATAACGTAACACCAAATGTCGGACATGGTTCTAAACCTGACAGGTTTCCAAAACCTGTCAGGTTTTAGTAATGAATTATAAATCCAAAACCTGTCAGGTTTGAAAGGGAAGTAGAAACAATGTTGATGTTCAATCACTTAACTATTTCTCAAGGTAGATAAATAAAATTGATAGGAAATACTTTTGGTATTTGTTAATTATTATAGTTAAGTTTAGAAAGTTTTAACAAAATTATCGTTAAAAATGAAGTAAAAAAACAAGCTTTATTAGAGTTTTAAACTTATCTATTAGCAATATGTTATTACTTGTAGTTTTATTACAATAGCAGTTCGCCTTGGCTTACTGACATTTATTTTATTAATCTTTATTTATTTACTTATGAGAAAAAAATTACCCCTCTACGGAACATGGCTTTTGTCATTAACCTTACTCTTTGGGATGTCAACTCCCATTTCTGCTCAAATTGAAACGAAAACATTAGCGCAAATTGAAGCGGTAAAAGCTAAGCGTCAAGCTGTGAATTCGAGTAGCGAAATAACTCATCAATCTATTAATAGATCGATGGCAGTTCATAATTCTTATTACAAAACTGCAGATGTTTTAGAAGATTTTGTCACTAGTACAACTGATCTTTCTTATGAAAAAATTTTAGATGCTTGTTCTCAAGGCACGGCTAGTAATGGCCCTGAGAATGGTTGGGGTAATGTAAGCTTACTCATTTATGCAAATGACTTTGTTGTAGAGCAGGATGTGGATTTTACCTTAGAAGAAATGACTATCAACTTCCTTCTTAATCCTGGAATTGATATAATTTCTGCTGATATATTTTTCTATGAAGATACTGGCGGCAATGGCCCTGGAACAGAGATTCCTGGTGCCTCTATCTTAGGAGCTGTTCCAGACAGTCAAAGTGTTATTGGTAGTTTAGGACCATATGATCAAATTGAAAGTGTTTGGACACTAGGTTCCCCAATTACATTTGAAGGTTCTTCTTCAGGAGACACAGTTTATTGGATGGGGATAAATATAGAATATACTGGACCAAATGCTTTTTTAGAAACTTCGACTATTTTCGATACTCCTAATGTATCTTATTTTTCTCATGACGAAGGAGCTACTTGGACTTCAAACTCTGGAGAAGCTATTCATGGTGTAATTACTTTTTCAGGTCAGTGTGAAGCTAGTGGGTCTGGTAGCGGAATTGACTGTGATCAAGGCGATGACAGTAACGGCTTTGAAAATGGATTTAATATTACTGCAGAAAGCGGCTATAGAAGTGCAGACGACTTTTATGTGGAGGCAAATGAAAGTCTAAATGTTCGCTCTATTGTATTTAATGTATTTGCTAACTATCCTGTTTCATCTGTAGATTTTAATTTTTATGAAGATGATGGCGGGAAGCCGGGGGCGACAGTAGTAGCTTCTGAAACTGGACTTATCCCTTATGCTCAAGTACCAATAGGTGCATCTTTCGGATACACAGTTTATGCAATTTATGTAGAAGTTGATTTCAATTTTGATGGTGGAGCTTCGGGTACTTCGTATTGGATGCAACCTGAAGTTGATTCACCTATGGCATTTTGGGAAGGGACTTCGGCAGGTACACTTGGAGAAGTAATTCATATGAGTGAGTTTTTAGGGCCATGGTTACCAGATGATGATGGCGGAATTCACCACGGAGTGTTTAAACTACATTGTGATGTAGTGGTGGCTGTAGATCCAATTTGCTTTGATATTTCTGATACAATCGAACCTATAACGCGTGTTGTACTTTCAGATATTGATAATACCTCAAGTGCGGCAATCGACGGTTCGCCAGCGCTAGAAGATTTTACAAATATTGAAGGGGTAATGGTTCAAGGAATATCTTACGATATAGCACTTGAAGGAAATACTAATGGCTTTCTTTGCTATTTTACTGTATGGATAGATTGGAATCAGAATGGTGAGTTCGAAGCTGATGAAATGTATGAAATTGGGTATATAGATAACTCTACTGGTACCGATGGACAACAAACCACCGGAACAATTACAGTTCCAACCGATGCCGTTCTTGGAGAAACTACTATGCGAGTTATTAAAAATTGGGATACTTCACCTACAGACCCATGTGATGTATACTTATATGGACAAGGAGAAGACTATACCATTATAGTTGAAGATGAATTAGGTGTCGAGAGTCAGACTGCTACTGCATTTTCTTATTACCCGAACCCAACGAGTAGCGTTGTTAAGATTACAACTATCAAGGATATTAATTCTGTGTCAGTTGTAAATATTCTTGGCCAACAAGTATTGGTAAAAGAAAACCTTGAAAACGGATTGGTTGACTTGTCTAACTTACAAACTGGAACTTATATTTTCCGTGTAGCATTCGAAGATGGAAGTATAGAAAATTTTAAAATTCTTAAGGAATAATCAATTAGTAGATAATTGCATAAAAATGAAAAAGCCGCCTAAATGGGCGGCTTTTTTTATAGTAGTTGGTTAAACCTGACAGGTTTCTAGAACCTGTCAGGTTTGTTGACGAAAACTAAGGTTTCTAAAACCTGGGGGGAATGGTGCAGAATATTAAACCTACCAGGTTTCCAAAACCTGTCAGGTTTGAATGCTAAATCAAAATCTAAAACCTTTTAGGTTTGCTAGTGCGATCAAATAGGTTTTACTATAAATCAAAACGGCCCCGATTTTCATCGCGGCCATTTCTTTATTGGTTAGCTTGAAAGATTACATTCCGTATTCTTTCATAAGTTCTTCGTTCATATTCATAATACCCTCCATTCCGAAAGTTGAAAATAGATAGATAACATATATTAGGTAAATTACACTTAACGCAATTCCTATATACGACAGTATCTTTCCGGTTTTTACGTTTTGATATCCGGTGTAAAGTTCTGGATTTTCCATATACAACTTAGTTGCAGTGCCAGCCATTACAATGGCTACAATTCCGAAAACTAGACCTAGTCCATAGCAGCAACAAGTGACTATAGATATAATTCCGAATACGAGAATTAAGGTTGAATTGGGTAATTTTTGTTGTTCCATAAAATTTTTGTTTTTGGTTGGTTGTTTAAAAATACCAATTTTTTTCAAGCCATAATATTTTCGCTAGATAAATTGATTCATTTTAATAAAATAACTAACTACCATTACAATGGCGTTCAGCACGATAAGGCCAATCTTAATTTGATAATCGAATTTAAATTTCACGAAAAAATTTACAAAAATCACTGCTAATAGTAATAGTATAGTGTAAATAGCAGGATAAACTTTAAAGGCCGCAGCAAATTCACCTGTAAAAACATGAACAAATGACCGCTGCATGCCACAACCTAAACATTCCACTCCAAAGATTTTCTTGTTTACACAAGGAATCATGTAGTCTTCAAATCCGGTTGTTAACACAGACAACATTTTTTACTTGTTGTGAACTATCGCCTTATAATCTATTGTAATATCGTCTTTGGTGGTAAGTTTTACCAGATACACACCATCACTTAAGTTTCCAGTATAGAAATTATAGCTATTGTTAGTTCCTAAGTTTTGCTTTTGAATTACCATTTTCCCGTTCATATCGTAAACAATGGCAGATTTGATTGTATGGCCTTCAGGATTGCTGATTTCTAGTTGTTTTTGTGGGTTGTTTTGGAACATCGCTACACTAGCAATAATTTTTTCCTGATCTTCGATAGAAGCGGTAGATGAATTATTGCGGTATTCAGCTTTCTTAAAGACAATGAAAAATCTGTTGTCGTAATGTCCTGCATCCAAAGTTAAACTGAAAGGAAACGTAAGGCGTGTTCCAATACGTCTAAATGAATTGTCTTGACGGTCGTATAAAAATATTTTCTCGTAAGGCTTTTTAACCTCCTCAGCAATTAAAAGCTTAATTTCGGTAGTCTTGTTTAATTTGAAGTTAATAGGAATTTGCTTGTTTTCATTGTAGTTAACTGCGTTAATTACATAAGGTAAACGCTCGCTATCGTTGCCAATCGGGAAATAAGCATCGGTATTTACACCCATAGGACTCAAGCCATCATAACCACGGTCGTACCCATCGGTTGCTAGATCGGAAAATACTAATAACATATCTCTAGTTAACGCATCATCAAATACAGCGTAAATACGAGTTTGAGGGTCACGAGTATCTAACTCTGAAGGTAAGGAAGCTGTAAGTTCGCCTATATCTCTTGTGTTACTTATTGAAATATCATCTGTAGGTCTTTGAAATACAGAACCAGGTGCTCCTTCCTTTACAAATATTCTATGCGAATTTCTAATAGTGACATTCCCATCACTTTGCCCAACAAACATAATTCCCTGTCCGATTGGTGCATAACGTTTTTGGTTAATTGTTGTGCCGTTAGTGCCAGTAGACGTACTTCCTCCTGCTGCATTCCAAATGAAAAAAGATGCTTGAACATAATTACCTGCAGGGTTGTTGTCAGCTAAATCTCCATCTGTGTCTTCACCTCCTGGAGTCCAAACTCCATAACCAAAAGGTTTATCGGTGTATAAATGTGAGGGTTCTTCTCTATCTTCGTCGTAATACCAAAATGCTCCTAATGCTTCATTTCCAGTATCATAATAAAGCTGATTTAAATCTAATGCAGAAGCATAAGGATTTCCGGATAAAGTCATTTGTGGTACTCCATCAATGGGTGCTGCTACAGGAACGATAAAACTACCACTGTTAGGTATTCCTCTAAATTCATAAGTTTGCTTATGGTTAGTTATAGGTCCAGTGATAGCATTTCCTAAATCAGAGCCGTCGTTTACTCCTTTCATCGTAAAACCTAATCCTGCTCTAACACTATTATCAGCGTTAACTCTAATATAGTTTCCCTCGGCCTCCGAACCGGGGGTGGGGTGGGTGTAAATCCAACGCCTTGAAATAGTTAGTCGTGGGTCTGTAAACCCATTTCTAGAAGCTACATTATAACTTATTCTAGCGTTTGTGCCTAAAGGATCCCCTTGCTCTTCGTAAATGCTATTTATTCCAAAGTGCTTGTTATTTCCTGCATAGGTGTCTGTAGCTGCTGGATTTCCTACTGGAGAGCACCAGTAATAATATGCAAATGTATTGGTAGGTTCTGTCTCTTGTTTTACAGAAAGAAAACCGTCTCCTGTATTGGTAGAAGTTGTACCGCCCTGTATTAATTGTCCGTTATCGCGTAAGTAGATACTTGCTTCAACAGAATCAGTGGGATTCTTAGTAAGGTTTATGTCATTTTCAACATATACTATTTGGTCTTTCACATAAATATATGAGTCAGTAGAACCATTTGGTTTTACTGTTAACTGTGCAAAAACCCCAGTAGCTATTAAAAGGAATGAAAGTAAGAGTAGTTGTTTTTTCATCGTGAAAAATTATTTATGAAACTGTTGCCTTAGTTTGATACACAGTTTATTTCCCTGTCTAATCGATTTATTATGTATGAATAGCAAATAGTTAAAGCGCATTTCATATTTTTACATTTTTAAAGCCTTTGCTGCGGGGAAATTAAGGCACTTTTAAAAGGTTAAATTTAAAAAGAAAATTCAATATAATTACGCTAATACTACAAAACGCCTAATTTTTTCGTTTATAGGTAGTTAAGATAAGAAAATTGTAGCATTACTTTGCGGTTTTTTTTAAAAATACATCCAGCTTAAATGCAAATAGGAGATAAAGTTTCGGTTTTAGATGATAATATTTCAGGTATTGTTACTGCCCTACGTGGTAATACGGTAACTCTTGAAACTGCTGATGGATTCGAACTTGTATACCAAAAAAATGAACTTATTGTTTTGGATGGTTCGATTTCTAAAAAAGATTTAATTCCTAAGGATGTTTTGTCTATCATTTCGGAGAAGGAACAGAAAAAACCTGGGAAAACAAAACGTGTAAAACCCAAAGAACGCAACGCTCCAGCCATGGAGGTGGATCTTCATATTCATCAACTCGTTCCAAGTACAAAAGGGATGGATAATTACGATATGCTTACAATTCAGTTGGATACCGCAAAAAGACAATTGGAGTTTGCAATTTCAAAAAGAATCCAAAAAGTAGTCTTTATCCACGGAGTAGGCGCAGGTGTACTTCGCACCGAACTCGAATACCTTTTTAGACAATACGATAACGTAAAGTACTACGATGCCGATTTCCAAAAATACGGAAGAGGAGCAACGGAGATTTATATTTATCAGAATGTTTGATTGTAGTGGGGTAGACGTGAGAGGTGAGATTTTAGACTTGAGATGTGAGATTCTAGATTCTAGACGCTTCTCTTTTCTTTTTTCTCTTCTCTCTTTTCTTTTCTCTTGTCTCTTGCAGTGAAGTTTGCTTTAAAAATGTATCGAAGACTAGGGCTGTGGGGTTACGGTTTTGGTTATAATCTCCACATTTTCAATAGTTCCCATGTCTAGAGTTTCAATTATAATTTGTTCGTCGCCTCTTACTAAAACCAAATCTTTTAGAGTGATTTGAACACTTTTAAAAATTTGATATTCGTGAGGTTGATGTTGAAAAACTTCGTAAGAGTTAGCTACTTCAGGGTTTAAATAGTCAGGACCCACAGTAGGATCGGTGATATCGTTTCTCGGATCTAAATCTAAGTTTTCATCTTCAAAACGAGTAAGTACTCCATCATTATCATCATCATTGTCTAAAAAGTCTGGAACTCCATCTCCATCTGTATCCTTTGGATTGGAAAAAGGATCTTCATCGTCATCTTCTAAATTGAGTTCAAAAACTGTTGGCACATTGTCGCCATCATCGTCAAAATCGTACATATCGTCTAAGCCATCGCCATCGGTATCACCAGCAAACTCAAATTCTCTTGGCACTCCGTCGTTGTCTTCAATTAAAAAGGTAGTTGTAAATACCGCAGTTCCAGAACTCGCTACATATTCTACAGTAACATTTGGTGAGGTAGGAGGAATACTACTGCAAAAATAGTTGTTGCCTAGTGCTGCGTCGTAGGTTCTATAATCAACTACTATAGTTGTCCCGTTAAGGGTGTAGTTTACGATTCCTTCCTCGCGATAAAGACTATCTAAAACTTCCATTTTAAGCGATAAGCTTTCTTTTGAATCTGGATTTACTTTATAAAACACATAGTTCCCTACGTCACCGCAAGTTTTAAGCTCTGCATTGTCAAAGTTAAAAGACCTCACAATTATATCACCGTCATCACAACTTTGAATAAAAATAGAAGAAAGTATAAGAAGAAATAAAAACCGATTCATTTTATGAGTTTTGGTAACGTTTTTAATAACAGTAAGTTATCGGAATTAATTGTAATATATTAATGTAAAATCAACTAATTCAAGTAAAGCGATAAAGATAAAAAAATTGAATGGTAATTATAATGAATCATTACTTTAAATAGCTGTCTAATTTACGTCAAAACAGGGTGAAGGTATATCTATTAGGATTTATTAATTGAGAATATAAATATAAGAGGTTACCCTATTCAGTTAATAGTTAGAATAGATAGGAATTTTTAAATGAATTTTAAACAAAAAAAATCCTGACAAGTAAAACTTGCCAGGACCTCTAAAAATCCTAATTATAAAAAAACTACTTAGAACGGATATGTGTTCTCCGCAATTACCTTATTAGAGATTGTCTTTCTAAGTTCAGCAATATTTGGCATGTTTTGGTACTTAGTAAATCTCTTAAGTCCCATAAGCATTGCACGTTGTTCATCACCTTCAGAGAAAGAAAGAATTGCTTCTTTTGCTTTTACAGTAATAATATCTACAGCGTGATATAAGTATAGCTGAGACATTGCAATTTGTTCTTTTTGAGTGTCTTCACCAAAGCGTTTTGCGTTCTTTTCAGTACGTAAAATTGCACTTTCAGCCATATAGATTTCAATTAAGATATCTGCTGCAGCTATAAGTGTTTGTTGGTGTTCTTCAAGTTCAGTTCCATATTTTTGAGCTGCACTTCCTGCCACCATTAAGAATACTTTCTTCAATTTGGCAATCATTGCTTTTTCTTCTGAAAGTAATTCAGAGTAGTCTGGAGTGTCGAAAGATGGGATTCCCATTAATTCGTCAGCTACTGCTTGGGCTGGGTTTAAAAGATCTACGTGACCTTTCATTGCTTTTTTCACAAGCATTCCAACCGAAAGCATTCTGTTTATCTCGTTTGTTCCTTCGTAAATACGAGTGATTCGAGCATCACGCCAAGCCGATTCCATTGGTGCATCTGCACTGTATCCCATTCCTCCATAAATCTGGATTCCTTCGTCTGTACAGTTTTGAATGTCTTCTGAAACAGCTACTTTTAAGATTGAGCACTCAATAGCGTATTCTTCTACACCTTTAAGCTCAGCTTCTTGATGGCTATTTCCAGCCTCCAAACGAAGTGCAATTCTGTCTTCGATATCTTTGGCAGCTCTATACGAAGCACTTTCGTCTACATATGCATTCGTTGCCATTTCAGCTAACTTAAGTTTTATAGCTCCAAACGATGAAATAGGCACGTCAAACTGAATTCTTTCATTAGCGTATTCTACCGCTTTTGAAATAACTCTACGCTGTCCGTCAAGTCCTGCACCAGCAAGTTTAATACGACCTACGTTTAAGGCATTCATCGCAATTTTGAAACCTTCTCCTCTTTCGCCTAACATGTTTTCTACAGGAACTTTAGTTTCACTAAAGAAAACTTGGCGAGTAGAAGAGGAGTGGATACCTAATTTCTTTTCTTCTTCACCTAGTGAAATACCGTTTGAAGGATCGTTTTCTACGATAAATCCAGTAATATTTTTGTCGTCTTCAATTCTCGCAAATACAATAAAAGTATTACAGAATCCAGCATTCGAAATCCACATTTTCTGTCCTGAGATCGAGTAGTATTTTCCATCTTCTGAAAGAACTGCTTTAGTTTTTCCGCTGTTTGCATCACTACCAGCACCTGGCTCAGTAAGTGCATAAGCTCCAAACCACTCACCAGTAGCTAATTTAGGAACGTATTTTTTCTTTTGCTCTTCGGTACCGTAAAGGGTAATTGGCATAGTTCCGATACCTGTATGGGCTCCAAAAGCTGTTGCTACTGAACCACTAGCTCCAGAAATATAGTCGCAAACTAACATAGTGGTTACGAATCCCATTCCCAGTCCGCCGTATTCTTCAGGAACTGCTACACCTAGAAGTCCCATTTCGCCAGCTTTACGCATAATTTCTTCGGTAAGGGCGTAATCGTGTTGCTCAAAGCGTTCTTTTAATGGCCAAACTTCACGATCTACGAATTCTTTCACAGAATCGCGCATCATTTTTTGCTCTTCAGTAAAATCTTCAGGAGTGAAGACGTCTTCAGCTTTTGTTTCTTTAACTATGAATTGTCCGCCGCGGAGAAGGTTGTCGTTGTTTTTTTCTGTTGTGCTCATATTTGTTTTGATTTGACTTAGGACGGTAAGACATAAGACGTAGGACTTGCCGTCACCAATAATGTTTTTGTGTATATTAAAATTAAATTTTACGAAATATTCTTTTCTAAATTTTCCATAAAACGTGTAATCATTCCTTGAATTGATTGAATTTTTATTTCCAAATGTTTAAATCTTTCATTGGAAATATAACCAACTTCAAACGCAATTATAAGTTGAGTTTCCCATTCGAAAGCCGAACCTAGAGCATTATCCAAATATTGGAGAAAATGTTTATCAGTTCTTTTTGCAGTTCCTTCCGCAATGTTTGAAGGAATGGAAACTGCTGCTCTTTGCAATTGACTAGTTAAAGAATAGGTTTCGGACTTTGGAAATGTATCTGTAGTTGAATAAGTTTCTTTTGTTAATTCAATACCTTCTTTCCAAATTGTAAGTTTTCTAAAATTATGCTTCGCTGCCATGTTGTATAGGTTTTAAAGTTTTAGTCTTACGTCCTAAGTCCTATTGTCTTAAGTCATTATTTAAGAAACTCATAAACCCCAGCAGCTCCTTGTCCGGTTCCTACACACATAGTTACCATTCCGTATTTGCCTTGTAGGTCACGTTTGCGCATTTCGTCAAATAATTGCACAGAAAGCTTGGCTCCAGTACAACCTAGTGGGTGACCTAAAGCAATCGCTCCACCATTTACGTTTACAATTTCCTTGTCTAAATCTAATCCGCGTATTACTGCTAATGACTGTGAAGCAAAGGCTTCGTTTAATTCGATTAGCGCTAACTGATCTTGTTTTAGCCCCGCTTGTTTCAGTGCTTTTGGGATAGCGTATAATGGCCCTATACCCATAATACTAGGTTCTACACCAACAGCCGCATAGCTTACCATTCTTGCAATTGGCTCAAGGTTTAATTCTTTCACCATTTCTTCGCTCATAACTACTGCAAAAGCAGCACCATCACTCATCTGCGATGAGTTACCAGCTGTTACACTACCGCCATTGGCAAATACAGGACGTAGTTTTGATAGAGCTTCTATATTAGTTCCTTTTCTAGGTCCTTCATCTTTATTTACAGTATACGATTCAGTAACTTTTTTCCCGTTTTCGTTTACATAAGTGTGTTCTACTTCAATAGGAACAATCTGATCTTGAAAACGATTTTCATCTTGTGCTTTTAAAGCACGCATCTGACTCGTGTATGCAAATTCATCTTGGTCTTCGCGCGAAACGTTGTATTTTTTAGCAACAGCTTCTGCTGTTAGTCCCATATTCCAGTAGTAGTCTTCCTTACCTTCTTTCGCAACTTGATAATCTGGAACAGGCTTATATCCTCCCATTGGGATATAGCTCATACTTTCTGCACCACCAGCGATGATACAATCTGCCATTCCATTCTGGATTTTAGCAGCGGCAATAGAGATAGTTTCTAATCCCGAGGCGCAGTATCTGTTTACTGTCATTCCAGGAATGTCCACTATATCCAATCCCATTAACGAAACTAACCGACCTACGTTAAGGCCTTGTTCGGCTTCTGGCATTGCGTTACCAACAATTACGTCGTCAATTCGCTTTTTGTCGAGTTGCGGTAATTCGTTCATAATATACTTAATGGTCTCCGCCGCCAATTCGTCTGGACGCTTAAAGCGGAATACCCCACGAGGCGCTTTCCCCACCGCGGTTCTGTATGCTTTTACTATATATGCTGTTTTCATAATAGATTTTAGATTTTAGACATGAGATATAAGAATCTTTAAATTTTCTTTGAAAATTTCTTTATCAAAGTATAATTCATTTTTTGTATCTCAATTAATTCATTTAAAATAGGTTTTACTGTATTTTCTGAAACTAATTCAAGCCGGTGGGAAAGAACTAGTTGTGTAAACAATTCATTTGATGATCCATTTGCAATACCCAAAAAGTTTTTAAACTCTCCATCAGTATTTCTTCCTGCTCCTTCAGCTATATTGGATGGTACGGAAATCGCACTTCGTCTAACTTGACTTGTTAAGCCATATTTCTCTTCTTTAGGAAATTTAGTTGTTATCCGATAAGTTTGTTCCGCTATATCCATCGATTTTTGCCAGATTTTTAACTCTTGAAAATTGTGCATGACACTTAGATTTGAAGATTAGACATGTGATTTAAGATTCTAATAAAAATAACTATTTAGTTGATATTTAATTACTTTGTCTCAAGTCTCAAGTCTCAAGTCTCAAGTCTCAAGTCTCACATCTCACTTCTCAAGTCTAGTTTCTAATTTCTAAGCGGCTTCCCCTTCTGAATCATGTGCTGCAATCTTTCTAGGGTTTTTCTTTCTCCGGTTAAACTTAAGAATGCTTCTCTTTCAAGGTCTAGTAAGTATTGCTCGCTTACATAGCTCGCTTCACTTAAATCGCCACCTGCCATAACGTATGCCAATTTGTTTGCAATCTTCTTATCGTGCTCACTAATGTATTTTCCAGCGTACATTTGGTCGGTTCCAACAAGGAACATTCCCATGGCTTGCTTTCCGAGTACTTTAATATCTGTTCTTGGAATTGGCTTAGTATATCCTTGATCAGCCATAAAACGTGCCGTTGCTTTTGCTGCCGCAATTTGTCGGCTTTGGTTTACAACTACAATGTCTTTTCCTTTCTGAAGAATTCCAGTATCAAACGCTTCATAAGCCGAAGTGGATACTTTTGCCATTCCGATAGTCAAGAAATAATCCTGAAGTCGGTTAAGCTCAACATCTCCCTTATGGAATGTATCACTTGCTCTAAGCGCCATTTCTTTAGAACCTCCACCGCCAGGAATCACCCCAACGCCAAATTCTACTAAACCAATATAACTCTCTGCAGCTGCAACAACTTTATCGGCGTGAAGTGTAAATTCACATCCACCCCCTAAAGTCATTCCGTGTGGTGCCACTACTACTGGAATAGAAGAGTAACGAAGGCGCATGCTTGTATCTTGGAAATACTTAACAGCAGCATTCAATTCGTCGTATTCTTGTTCTACAGCCATCATAAAGATCATCCCGATATTCGCCCCAACAGAGAAGTTTTTCCCTTGATTGGCAATCACCAAACCGTCGAAATCTTTTTCAGCAATGTCTATCGCTTTATTAATTCCAGCTAATACATCGCCTCCTACAGCGTTCATTTTACTAGTGAATTCCACATTTAAGATACCATCGCCAAGATCTTCAACTACAACCCCGCTATTTTTGAAAACTTCTGAGGTCTTACGAATGTTGTCTAGAATAATAAATGAATCCTGACCAGGTACTTTTAAGTGTTTTTTCTGAGGGATATCGTAGTAATATGTATTCCCTTCTTTTACGGTATAGAAAGAATCTACCCCAGCTTCAAGCATTTCGTTTACCCAAGCTGCTGGTTCTTTTCCTAAATCTTTAATTAATTCAATTCCTTTTTTAACACCTACGGCATCCCAAATTTCGAAAGGACCATTGTCCCATCCAAAACCTGCTTTCATAGCATCGTCAATCTTGTAAAGTTCGTCGGTGATTTCAGGAATTCTTTTTGAAACATAAGCAAACATTGCTGCGAAGTTCTTACGGTAGAATTCGCCAGCTTTATCTTCCCCTGCAATAAGAATTGGGAAACGATCGGTTACAGTACCAACCGATTTCGTTTTTTCTAGAGTTGCAAATGATGCTTTTTTACTCTTTCTGTACTCTAAAGTGTCTAGGTCTAACGAAAGAATTTCACTATTTCCTTTTTCGTCTTTTACTTTTTTATAGAAACCTTGTCCGCTTTTACTTCCAAGCCATTTCTTTTCCATCATGGTATCGATAAAACCTGGAATTTGGAAGATTCCGTGTTCTTCGTCTTCCGGGGCATTCTCGTGAATACCTTTAGCTACGTGTACTAAAGTATCAAGACCAACAACGTCAACAGTTCTAAAAGTAGCCGATTTTGGACGACCAATTACTGGACCGGTTAGTTTATCAACCTCTTCAACAGTAAGTCCCATTTCCTTCACTTGGTGGAAAAGACTTTGAATTCCGAAGATTCCAATTCTGTTTCCAATAAACGCAGGAGTGTCTTTAGCTACTACAGTAGTTTTTCCAAGGAACTTTTCACCGTAACCATTTAAGAATTCTAATACTTCAGGTGAAGTTTTAGGTCCTGGGATGATTTCAAAAAGTTTTAAGTAACGTGGTGGATTAAAGAAGTGCGTTCCGCAGAAATGCTTTTGGAAATCTTCACTACGACCTTCGCTCATAAACTTAATAGGAATACCAGAAGTGTTTGAAGTAATAAGGGTTCCTGGTTTTCTGTGCTTATCTAGATTTTCGAAAACTTGTTTCTTGATATCAAGACGTTCTACTACTACTTCAATAATCCAATCGGCAGTTTTTACCTTAGCAATATCATCTTCTAAGTTTCCTGTAGTAATACGTTTAGCAAAATCTTTGTGATAGAGTGGGGCAGGGTTGCTTTTAATAGCTTTTTGTAAATCTGTGTTTACAATTCTGTTTCTTACCACCTTATCTTCTAGAGTAAGCCCTTTTTTCTTTTCGGCATCATTAAGCTCACGCGGAACAATATCGAGCAATAGCACCTCTACACCAATATTGGCGAAATGGCATGCTATACCGCTTCCCATAATTCCGGAACCGATTACCGCTACTTTGTTAATTCTTCTTTTTGACATCTCTTTATATTATGAGTTATGAATTATGATTTCTGAATTAAGAAAACTGAAGTCCTAATTCGGAATTATTTATTTTTTTTGATTTTAAACTGAATCATAAACCTTTTTGGAGCTGATTAAGTCGTTAATTGTTTTTGCTACTTTCCTAAAAGTCTGTAAATCTTCTTCTGAAACATTTTCTCTTACAGCTTTATCAAAGCCAAAGACTACATCTTTTGAAAAACTTCGCATTTCTTTACCAAATGGCGTTAGATGAATTAAAACCCCACGTCCATCTTCTGGATTTGGTTTTCGTTCAATTAGTCCTTTTGATTCCATTGCTTTTAAAGTGCGTGACAGACTTGTAGCTTCCATTCCCATCTTTGGCCCTAAAGCAGTACTAGGTGTGCCATTCTCAGGATCTATACTAATTAAAGCAAACCCGGTTGCCATAGTACTCCCTTTTTTTCCTGCTTCCTCATTGTACATTTTAGTAACATTCATCCAAGTGGAACGCAAAACATAATCTATGGTTTTCTCTTTTGTTTTTTCTTGCATTGAGGATATTGAAAAAAGTATAATACCAAAGATACAAAAAATTTATTATGCACGCATAGTAAATTTAATAGTTTTTTTATAATAAGTTGGGAGTGAGAGCCTCGGTATAGTTTTGTAGCTTAAAATGTATCAATTTCATTCATAAAATGACAGCTGCAAAATCCCTCGGGAGCCATTTTAGGGTTTTTAAACGCTTAGCCTAGGTATGATTATTTATAAAAAAGTACTTATATATAAGTGAGTCAAAAATCAAAAAAAAATTTTACCAATACTTTTTCGGGTCCGATATTTAATAATCACATAGACAGGATTCAATTCAATTGAAATTATTCGGTGAAAACATTAGAGCTGCATTAGTGTGTTAAGATTTAACAAAGAGCTAAAAAGGGTTTGGACAAATGATATAACTTTGAATCTTGATTATTAAATGGATATTTATAGACTTTAAGTGTTAACGCAAATAGATTAAGAATTATGAAAAAAATAGTATACGTATTCATGCTTTCAGCAATTATCTATAGTTGTAAAGACAATTCTAAAAAGGATGAAATTCAAAAGCCTTCAACTGTAACTCTTGAAGAAAGCGTAGAAAACTTAACAGATAGTATTCAAGTAAAAAACATTCAGATAGGCTCGGATACTTCAAACGATAAAAATAAGTTTCACTTGTCTTATCCAAGTACGGTGTATGGTTTCATCAATAAAAATGAAGAGGAATTTGCGCAGTCGTATTTAACAGAATTTAAAGACGCAGCTAAGGATGTAAATGAAAACGCAGTAGCAGGACTAGATTTTGGTCAGCATTTTGAAATTATAGAAAGCACACCTTCTATTATAGCTTTTTTAATTGAGCGTTACACTTCATACGGAAACAATTATAATTCTCAATACTTCACTCATATATATGATATAAAAGAAAAAAAGAAACTTGAATTCTCAACTATCTTTTCTCCAAAGGATAATTTTGATAAACTAGCTGAAGTTGTTAAATCGAAAACAAGTGAGATTTTAAGAGAGAAAATAAGATCAATGCAAGAGCTTACCGATGATGATAAAAAAGTACTTTGGAAAAATAGCCAAGAAATGATTGGCGAGGGTACAAAAGCAAACGATAAAAATTATCACGCTTTTAGTTGGGATAAATCGGGAAACTTGACAATATATTTTGATAAGTATCAGGTTGCTTCGGGAAATCATGGAAATATTGAAATTAAACTTGCTCCAGAAACATATAAACACTTAGTAGCTAAAAAGTATCAGTATATTTTTCACATTCAACCGCAAACACAAGAAGAAGATACATCCACTACATCAATTGATACCGACCAATCTTCTCCAAAAACATATAAGATTGATTGCAGTAAGGAGCCTTGTATAGCAATTACTTTTGACGACGGACCAGCAACGCACACAACGCAACTTTTAGATATTCTTAAAAAGCACGATGTGAAGGCTACGTTTTTCGTTTTGGGAAAATCGGCAAAAGTTCAAAAAAACACTTTATTAAGAGCTTATAAGGAAGGACATCAGATAGGAAATCACAGTTGGGACCATAAGGATTTAAAAAAACTGTCTGATGAAGAAATAGTAAACCAAATAATTAAAACCAATGATGTGATTTTAAATATCACAGGAGAAGAAGTAAATGTTATGCGTCCTCCTTACGGTTCGTTTAACGACATTGTAAAAACCAAAGCGAATATGCCAATCATCTTGTGGAACTTAGACCCACTAGATTGGAAAGACCGCAATGCCGAAACTGTCGCACAAAGAATAAGTGAAGCCGATATAAATGGAATTGTTTTAGCTCACGATATTCATAAAACAACCGTTGAAGCAATGCCAGATGTAATTTCTAATCTTAAATCAAAAGGATATCACCTAGTTACTATAGACAACCTTTTTGCAGGGAAAGAACTTGTAAATGGTAAAACCTATAGCCGAAGACAATAATTAATTATTAATCTTTTTTTGAGTAATTCAGTTTTCCATCCACTATTCTTGCGGGAGCCGTGTAGGGATGTTCAGTAGCTTTGTTTTCGCTCATTATATGTAGTACTTCCCATCCATCAACTTTTAAGATGTCGGAAATTAATGAGCGGTGACAGCTCCACCAAACAGCTTCGGCACACATTATTGCTGTCTGCTTTTCTGCGGCAATTTCTTTTAAAGTGTTAAGAGCTTGTTTAAAATCTTCGGTTGCCATATAATCTGCATATCCCTTAAAAGAATCTAATCGCCAAGCATCGTTTTTGGAATTGGAATTTGGTTTTCTACGTCCGCCTAAATCAATGAGATGCGTGTATTCTATGTTGTTTTCGGGAAGTGATTTTTCTAAGCTGTCCTTATTAAATTGTGGGAATTTTCGAGAACCAGGATAATGCCGAACATCGACGAGAGATTTTATTTTGAAGGATTGCAACAATTTTAAAAATTCGTCGAACGTACGGGTTGAGTGTCCGATGGTCCAAATAGTATTCATTATTATAATAATATATTACTATTAAATGTAAGAAATAGAGAAGGAGGGAAGAAAGAAAACAATCGGTTTAACGAAAGTTTATTAGGGTAGAGTTATGATTTTATGGTTAGAACGGATGCAATAACAGGATGTTTTTCTGTTTAGGTGGCTTTAGGACCTACAAAGAGGCCTTCGGCGACGCCTTGCAGGTCGGGTTTTCGAAGACATTGGCAGATTGTTGCTGTTGTAAATTAAGGTGTATACTTTAGTTCGTTACAAACTTTAAACCTACAATTGATAATATTAAAGTAGAAAGGAAAAATACACGCCAGAATGTAGCGGGTTCATTAAAATAGAAGATGCCTACAAGTACAGTTCCCACTGCTCCAATTCCAGTCCAAACGGCATAGGCTGTTCCAATAGGCAAGGTTTTCGTTGCTTGAATAAGTAGAAACATACTTATGGCTAAACTAACTAGAAAGCCAAGAAACCAAAGCCTAGATTCTAGGCCTGTAGTTTCATTTACTTTTCCTAAGCAAGCCGCAAAACCAACCTCAAATAGACCACCTATAATAAGTAGGATCCAATTCATATTGTACGATGAGTTAATAAAATCAAATGTATTAAAAAAAGTCTGACAAAGTTTATCAATCATTATTATCACTAATGAGTTACGATAAACTTTGTCAGATTTAGAGAGTGTTTAAACTCGAAAATTTAGAAAATAAAATTATGAAGTATGCTCATAGATTTTATCATAAAGATCTTTATACTGCGCTTTAATAACTTTACGCTTCATCTTCATTGTGGGTGTTAACTGTCCGTCTTCTATGCTCCACACATCAGGAGTCATTTCGAACCTTTTCACTCTTTCCCACTTCCCAAAACGCTCATTAAAAAGATCTACTTCTTCTTGAATACGAGCAATTACTTCTTTGTTATTTACCAACTCCTTATTGTCTGCTGGAAGGTTGTGATTTTTAAGTTTTCCCCATTCTCGAATAAAATCAAAGTCGGGCTGGATTAAGGCTGCAGGCATTTTTTCACCTTCACCAATCACCATTATTTGTTCAATGAAACGAGACTGTTTCATTTCGTTTTCAATAATTTGTGGAGCGATATATTTCCCACCACTCGTTTTAAACATTTCCTTTTTACGGTCGGTAATCTTAAGGAATCCTTCGCTATCAATTTCGCCTATATCTCCAGTGTGGAAGTACCCGCCTTCCATTACTTTTTCAGTTTCTTCTTCATTTTTAAAATACCCTAACATTACTTGAGGACCTTTAACTAGAATCTCACCGTCTTCTGCGATTTTTACTTCAGTTTCTCTTAATGGTCTCCCAACGGTTCCTATTTTAAAACCTTTATTTCGCATATCGTTTACTGCTACCACGGGAGAAGTTTCGGTAAGTCCGTAACCCTCCATTACCGGAATTTGAGCCGCGTTAAATACACGTGCAAGTCTTGGTTGTAATGGAGCACTACCTGAAGCAATAGCCTTTATATTACCTCCTAAAGCCTCCCTCCATTTGCTGAAGATTAACTTGTTTGCAAGTTTAAGTTGTGATTCGTACCACCAGCCATTCTCGCCGTATGGTTCATATTTTAACCCTAGGTCTATAGCCCAGAAGAATAATTTCTTTTTAATTCCAGTTAGTTCAGTTCCTTTGGTGTAAATTTTATCGTAAACTTTTTCAAGTACACGAGGAACAGCCGTCATTACCTCCGGTTTTACTTCATTTAAATTCTCACTAATCGTTTCAAGCGATTCAGCAAAATATAGTTCTACACCACAATACTGATACATATAGTGTAACATTCTTTCGTAAACGTGACATACGGGTAAAAAGCTAAGTCCTTTAGATTTTCCCATTACAATAGGAAGACGCTCCGAACTAAATTTAGCGTTACTCGCAATATTTTTGTGAGAAAGCATTACACCTTTAGGTTTTCCTGTAGTTCCAGATGTATATATTAAGGTAGCAAGATCATTTTCATCAATTGCCGCTTTTCTTTTATCTAATTCATCTTGATTGCTTTCATCTTTTCCGGCTTCAAGTACTTCCGACCAATTTTTTGCTCCTTTAATGTCATTAAAAGTATAGACTTCTTTCAGTTTAGGAACATTGTTTTTTATGGCCATCACTTTGTTGTATACCTCTTCATCTGAAACAAAACAATAAACAGATTCACTATGATTTAAAACGTATTCATATTCGTCTTCAGAAATAGTTGGGTAAATTGGAACATCTTGCGCCCCAGTTTGCATAATACCGATATCGCATATATTCCACTCTGTTCTGTTGGTAGAAGATATAAGCGCAACCTTGTCATTTGGTTGAACTCCCATTTTTATTAAAGCACGGCTTATAGCATTTGCTTTATCGATATATTCTTGTGTAGAAGTTGATTTCCATACTCCATTATACTTAGTAACAAGTGCATTTTCTTGAGGGTATTGTTTAAGTTGATAATATGGGAAATCAAAAAGTCTTTTTGGATCAGTCATAGTGTAGAATTATTGTATGTGCAAAATAGTGAAATTATTCGATATTCCATATTTACTATTTTCAAAGTAAATATAATTATAAAAAAAAAATCTATAAATCGAAGCAGTTGGTTTATTACTATCTTAGCGGATTCTTTGTTTGCTAAGTTATTTCAAATTTTTACAACATAAAAACTGAATCTATTATAATAATAATCGCCGAGATAATTTAACGAACTACGATTGATATCTCACAAATTCTAATTTATTGAACTATGAAGCTTTTTAAATATTTAGCTCTTAATTTATTTTGTTTAACCCTTTTTATTTCCTGCGATAATGCTCAAGAAAAAGTTTCTGAAAACAAGGAATTTAAAGTCGATTTCGAAACGTACACTCTAGATAACGGTTTACAAGTTATCTTTCATATAGACCGTTCAGACCCTGTGGTGGCAGTAGCCTTAACAAGTCACGTAGGTTCAGCTAGAGAAATTGAAGGTAGAACTGGTTTTGCACATTTATTCGAGCATTTACTTTTCTTAGAATCAGAAAACCTAGGAAAAGGCGGACTTGATAAATTGAGTGCTCGTATTGGGGGTTCTGGCGCAAATGGTTCTACTAGTAGAGATAGAACAAATTATTTCCAAACCGTGCCGAAAGACGCTTTAGAAAAAATGATTTGGGCAGAAGCTGATAAACTTGGATTCTTTATCAATACAGTTACAGAACAAGTCTTGGCAAAAGAAAAGCAAGTGGTGAAAAATGAAAAACGCCAAAGAGTAGACAACGCTCCTTATGGTCATAATTTTTACGTGATTCATAAAAACCTTTATCCAGAAGGGCATCCTTATAGTTGGGAGGTAATCGGGTCTTTGGAAGATCTTCAAAATGCAACACTTGAGGATGTAAAAGACTTCTATAACCGTTGGTACGTGCCGAATAACGTAACGCTTACCATTGCTGGAGATATTGATGTTGATCAAGCAAAAAAATGGGTAGATAAATATTTTAGTGAAATTAAACGCGGCGAGGATATTCCTAAAATGGAAAAGAAGCCTGTTACGCTTTCTGAAACTAAAAAGCTGTATTACGAAGATAACTTTGCCCGTGTACCTCAATTAACGCTTACTTGGCCAGGGGTCTACCAATATCATCCAGATTCGTATGCCCTAGAGGTTTTGGCAACCTATTTAGCAAAAGGTAAAAAAGCACCTTTATACCAAACGCTAGTAGAAAATATGAAGCTAACCGACGAAGTGGATAGTTATCAATACAACTCTGAAATTGCGGGTCAGTTTATGATGCAGGTTACAGCATTTCCAGATACAAACTTGCAAGAAGTTTTAAATGGAATTGAAGAAGGATTAAAAAAGTTTGAAGCTGAAGGGATTTCTGAAGCCGATTTAAATAGAATTAAAGCAGGGCAGGAAACTGCTTTTTATCAAGGACTTTCAAGTGTATTAGGAAAGGGATTCCAGTTAGCTCAATATGAAATATTTGCAGGAGACCCTGGATTTGTAAATCAAGATGTGAAAAACATTCTTGCAGTTACGCCTGATGATGTAATGCGTGTGTACAACCAATATATTAAAGGTAAGAATTATGTGGCAACGAGCTTTGTTCCTAAAAATCAGAAGGCTCTAGCTCTAATAGATTCTAAATTAGCAGATGTAGTGGAAGAGCCAATTGTTGAAGGTGCTGAAGAAAGTTTTGATTCAAGCGTAGTTGCGGAATATGAAAAAACACCTTCAAGCTTTGACAGAAGTGTGGAGCCTCCTTATGGTGAAAGTCCAGATGTGAAAGTTCCAGAAGTATGGAAAGACGAATTGTCTTCAGGTATTAAATTATTTGGAATAGAAAACAATGAAGTGCCTTTGGTGCAGTACAGAATTCAACTTGATGGCGGAATGCTTTTAGAAAATTCAGAAAAAATTGGTGTTTCAAATTTACTAGCAAGTCTCATGACTCAAGGAACTGCTACTAAAACTCCTGAAGAGCTAGAAAATGCAATTGAAAGTCTCGGGGCAACTATAAATACTGTAGCTACAAAAGAAGCTATTATGATTTATGGAAATACATTGGCTAAGAATTATGATAAAACGATGAGTCTTATTGAAGAAGTTCTACTTCAGCCAAGATGGGATGAAAAGGAATTTGAACTTCAAAAGCAAAGTGTTCTAAGTCAAATTGAACGTCAAAAAGCCAATCCAAATAGTATTGCAGGTATTGAATTTGACAAGTTGATTTACGGTGAAAGCAATATCTTATCGCACGACAATTTTGGAACTAAGGAGTCTGTAGAGGCTATTACTTTAGATGATTTAAAAACATATTACAACACATATTTCTCGCCAAACATTACTAAATTTCACATAGTGGGTGCTGTGTCACAAGCTGAGGTTTCACGCTCGCTAACGTCATTAAATGATAAGTGGGCATCAAAAGAAGTATCGTTTCCTGAAATAGCTGAAATTAAACACCCTGAAACTTCAAAAATTTATTTTTATGATTTCCCAGGAGCGAAACAATCTGTTCTTAATTTTGGTTACCCAGCTATAGCTGCTACACACGCAGATTTTTATCCTGCTAGCCTTATGAATTACCGATTAGGCGGTGGTGGTTTTGCGTCGCAACTTACTCAAGAATTACGCGAAGGTAAGGGTTACACTTATGGTGTTCGTTCTGGATTTACAGGTTCAAGTATTGAAGGGACGTTTATGATAAGCAGTGGTGTTCGCTCTAACGTTACCTATGAGTCCACAGCCTTAATAAAAGAGATTTTAGAAAACTATGGAAAGAATTTCAATGAAAATGATTTGGAAATTACCAAAGGCTATATGCTAAAAAGCGGAGCAAGAGCTTTTGAAACATTAAATAGCAAGCTGTCTATGCTTTCAAATATTAGCAACTACAATTACCCAGTTGATTATGCAAAACAACGCGAAGCAACTGTAAAAGCGTTGACAGTAGAAGAAGTTAAAGCATTAGCAGAAAAATACATTCGTCCAGATAGAATGATATATGTAATAGTTGGCGATGCAGCAACTCAATTGGTTAAACTAGACCAACTAGGATTAGGAAAACCAGTGCTTTTGAATAAGTAATTAAAAATTGATAACTACGAGAAAATAACTTGTAGTTACTTTTATAAATGAAAAAACCGTTTACAAATTTTATGTAAACGGTTTTTTATTATTTATAGAATAGATCTATTTCTTTTCAATCCATTTTCTTGCATTAACTAAGGCTTCAACCCAAGGAGAAACTTTGTCATCCTTTCTATCTTGTGGGTAATATGCCCAGTTCCAAGGGAACGTAGAACGCTCTAAGTGAGGCATCATTACTAAATGGCGACCTGTTTTATCAGTCATCATAGCAGTGTTGAAATCACTTCCGTTTGGATTTGATGGCAATTTATCATAACCGTATTTTGCAACAATATTGTAGTGGCTTTCCTCTTTTGGGAAACTGAATTTTCCTTCCCCGTGAGCCGACCAAATTCCTAATGTGCTTCCTGCCATTGAAGATAACATCACAGAATTATTCTCCTGAATTTTTACCGAAGTAAACACACATTCAAATTTATTGGTATCGTTATGAAGCATTTTTGGTTTTTCTTCATCTTCAGGATTAAGTAATCCTAACTCCACAAATAACTGGCATCCGTTACAAACACCTAAGGATAATGTATCGTCTTTAGCAAAGAAATTCTTTAATGCTTTATTCGCTTTTTCGTTGTAAAGGAAAGCTCCAGCCCAACCTTTAGCACTTCCTAAAACATCACTGTTACTAAATCCACCAACAGCAACTAAGAATTTTATATCCTCAAGATCTTCACGACCTTCAATAAGATCGGTCATATGCACATCTTTTACATCAAATCCTGCCAAGTGCATCATATAAGCCATTTCGCGCTCACTGTTACTTCCTTTTTCACGGATTACAGCTGCCTTGGGTCTCGACTGCGCTCGACCTGACATTGTCTCCTCGAGCGCAGTCGAGAGGTTGCCTGTGAAATTCTTTGGAAATTCGAAAGTTAATGGCTGATTTTTAAAATTGTCAAAACGTTCTTTAGCTAGTTCTATACCGCTTTGATTTCTGTCTAATAAATATGAAGTTTCGTACCAAGCATCACGCATTTCAGGAATGCTGAATGAAAGTTCTTCACTGTTATTTTTAATGGTTAGGGTTTCATTAGTTGTAACAGTTCCAATCTTTTTGAAATCGATATTGTTTTCAGATAGAAGTTTTTCAACTGAAGTATCTTCCGAAGCTTGAATTACAAGTCCTGCGTTTTCAGCAAAAAGAACTTTTACCATATCACTTTCACCTAAGTTTGAAAGATCTAAATCTGCTCCAAGATTAACGTTGGCAAAGCACATTTCTAATAAAGTAGTAATCAATCCACCTGAAGCAACATCGTGTCCAGCAAGAATTTTACCTTCTTTAATGAGTTCTTGTAACGTATTGAAAACGGTTTTTACGTATTCAGCACTTTTTACATTTGGCGCTTCGTTTCCGATAGCGTTTAAAATTTGTCCAAAAGAAGATCCGCCTAGTTTAAAGTTGTCTTGAGATACATTGATATAGTAAATACTACCACCACCGTTCTGAAGAACAGGCTCAATTACTTTTTGAATATCGTTACAGTTTCCTGCAGCAGAAATAATTACAGTTCCTGGAGAAATAACCTCTTCGTTTTTGTATTTCTGCTTCATTGAAAGTGAATCTTTTCCGGTTGGAACATTGATTCCTAAATCAATTGAAAAATCTGAAACAGCTTTAACAGCTTCGTATAGTCTTGCGTCTTCACCTTCGTTATTACAAGGCCACATCCAGTTGGCTGAAAGTGAAACACTTTTTAAACCATCTTTTAATGGAGCCCAAACAATATTGGTTAGTGACTCGGTAATAGCATTGCGCGATCCTGCAGCAGGGTCTATTAAGGCTGTTAACGGAGAATGTCCAATAGAAGTGGCTACACCCTCTTTACCTTGATAATCTAAAGCCATTACACCGCAGTTGTTTAATGGTAATTGTAATTGTCCTACGGTTTGTTGTTTTGCAACACGACCAGTTACACAACGGTCAACTTTATTGGTAAGCCAATCTTTACAAGCTACAGCTTCTAATTGAAGAACTTGTGTAACGTACTCTTTTATTTTTGAAGCTTCGTAAACAGAGTTTTTATAGTTTCTATTTACGGTTTTGTCTTTCATTATTGTTTTTGGTGAGCTACCAAACATGTCTTCAAGAGCAAAATCCATAGGTTTTTTGCCGTCTTTGTTTTCAAAACAGAAACGTTGGTCGCCTGTAACTTTCCCTACTTCGTACATAGGAGAGCGTTCGCGGTCTGCAACTCTTTTAAGGTTTTGAATGTCTTTATCACCAATAACTAAGCCCATTCGCTCCTGGCTTTCATTCCCCATTATTTCTTTGTCGGATAGGGTAGGGTCGCCAATAGGAAGTTTGCTTATTTCTATACGTCCTCCAGTTTCTTCAACTAATTCACTTAAACAGTTTAAGTGTCCACCTGCACCGTGATCGTGAATAGAAACAATTGGATTGTGGTCGCTTTCTACCATTGCTCGAATGGCATTGGCAGCGCGTTTTTGCATTTCTGGGTTACTACGTTGAATTGCGTTAAGTTCAATTCCGCTGCTAAATTCACCTGTATCTGCCGATGAAACTGCAGCACCACCCATTCCAATTCGGTAGTTATCACCACCTAAAATTACAATATTATCACCTTCTTGAGGCTTGTCTTTTATAGCTTGACTTGCTTTTCCGTAACCGATACCACCAGCAAGCATTATCACTTTATCGAAACCTAATTTACGAGCGTCTTCTTCGTGTTCGAAAGTAAGAACAGATCCAGCGATTAATGGCTGACCGAATTTGTTTCCAAAATCGGAAGCTCCATTACTAGCTTTAATTAAAATATCTAAAGGCGTTTGGTAAAGCCAATCGCGTTCTTCCATTCCTTTTTCCCAAGGCTTTTCTTCGTTCAAACGTGAATAAGAAGTCATATAAACCGCTGTTCCAGCAAGCGGTAAAGAACCTTTTCCTCCTGCCAAACGATCGCGAATTTCACCTCCACTACCAGTTGCAGCACCGTTAAAAGGCTCTACTGTAGTTGGGAAGTTGTGCGTTTCAGCTTTTAATGAAATCACACTGTCGAAATCTTTTTCTTCGTACCAATCTGGTTTATCTGCGCTTTTTGGAGCCCATTGTTTTACCTTAGGTCCTTTTACAAAAGCTACGTTGTCTTTATAAGCCGAAACAATATCGTTCGGGTTTTCTGATGAGGTCTTTTTAATAAGTTTGAATAGAGAAGAAGGCATTTCTTTTCCATCTATTTCAAATACACCGTTGAAAATTTTATGACGGCAATGCTCACTATTTACTTGGCTGAAACCAAAAACCTCACTATCGGTAAGCTTTCTACCTATCTTTTTTGATAAGTTTTCTAGGTATTCAACTTCTTCAGCATTTAGCGCTAAACCTTCTTTTTCATTGTATTCAGAAATATTTTCAATTTCTAAAATTGGTTCAGGTTGCACGTTAATATCAAAAACCTCTTGATTTAGTTCCTGAAATTTTTGAGAAATCATAGGGTCGAAAGCCTCTTTTACAACTGAACTGTTGTGAAATTCCTCTATACGAATTACGCCTTCAATCCCCATATTTTGAGTGATTTCAACCGCATTAGTACTCCAAGGAGTAATCATAGCTGCGCGAGGACCAATAAAAAAATCCGACGTGTTTGTGGACAGGACGGATTCCTCTAACTTAGCCTGATTGCCAAAAAGCCATTCCAGCTTTTTAGTATTTTCTTCTGAAATTATTCCGTGGGTTTGAACTGCAAAAACAGCGTTTTCTACGTTACCAAAAAAGTGAATCATCTATTTTTATTTTGAAGCTGCAAAGTTAACTATTTTAAAGGATAATCTATTTATCTAAAAAGCTTCAAAATGCTCTAATTATCATTTTTAATTAACAACAATTCGATTTTTTGAAGTTCTAGAGGTGTAAAATAGAAAAGAGCAGGCTTTTGCCTGCTCTTTTCTTATATAAAATCAATCTTTTTTATGCCTTCTTTTGTAATAAAGAAATGTAAAAACCATCATAACCACTTTTGCTAGGCAAGATTCTCTCTTCATTTAATAACGTAAAATCCTTACCAGCTTCACTAGCTAAAAATGCTTTCACTTGTAATTCATTTTCTGAAGGCAGGATAGAGCAAGTAGCATAAACTAAATCACCACCTGGTTTTACCATTCTAGAGTAGCTTTCTAATAAATCCTTTTGAGTAGCTCTAATCTTATCTAAAAATTCAGGCTGAAGTTTCCACTTAGCATCAGGGTTTCTTCTTAAAACTCCTAATCCAGAACAAGGAGCGTCAATTAAAACCTTATCGGCCTTTTCTATCAACTTCTTTATAACTTTAGTGGAATCAATTACTCGAGTTTCAATATTGAAAATATCGTTTCTTCGAGCTCTACGCTTGAGTTCGTTAAGTTTATTCTCGTAAATATCCATTGCAATTAGCTGGCCTTTATTTTCCATCATTGTCGCAATATGAAGGCTTTTTCCGCCTGCCCCTGCACATGCGTCAATAACGCGCATTCCAGGTTTTGGGTCTAGCATAGCAGCTACTTTTTGTGAAGAAGCATCTTGTACTTCAAACAAACCGTTTTTAAAAGCATCTGTAATAAATACGTTTGAACGCTCTTTAAGTTTTAAAGCATCTGGATAACCTTTTATTGTTTCAGTTTCAATTTCAAGGTCCCATAATTCATTTTGTAAGGCTTCAACTGTAGTTTTTAATGTATTTACGCGTAAAACAACGTCGGCTTGTTTGTTTAAGGCTGCAATTTCCTTATCCCATTTCTTTCCTAATTCTTTTTCCCCTAACTCATCCATCCAATCTGGAATAGATTCACGGTATTTTCTAATTTTAGAAAGTTCGTCAAACCTTCCTTTTATACGACGGGTAGGAGTATCTTCAAATTGTTTCCATTCTGGAATTTTAATTCCGTTTAAGGTTGCCCAAACAGTAAATAGTCTAAATAGGTTAGGACGGTCAAAAGGTTCGCGTACTTCAGCAATTTCTGAATATAGGCGTTTCCACCTTACAATATCGTAAGTGGTTTCTGCAATAAATGCTCTGTCTCGCGCACCCCAACGTTTATCACGTTTCAAGGTGCTTTTTAATACTTTATCGGCTTGTTTATTTTCGTTGAAAATAAGGTGAAGTGAATCAATAGTAGCGAATACTAGGTTTCGGTGTAATTTCATTTAATAGGGTATTCAATTTATATAACACAAAACCAGATTAATTAATAAAATTACTCCTGAAATTTGTGCTTGACTTTAAGGCTTTCAATTAGTTGAAAACTTTTGCGAGTGCAAAGGTATCTCTTTGAAACTGAAATTGAAACTTAAATCGAAATCAAAAAAATATTTTATAAATTATTTTTTAAAATTAACTACCAAAAGACTTAAAAGTCGAAAGATATTTTCAATTTATCTTATGTTCTCAAGCATTTATAGATAGGTTATGATACTTGATATTTTAGAATGTTTACTTTTGCCAAAAAATTTACAGATGCGATTTCTTTTTACTCTATTAGCTGCTTTTATATTAGTTTCTTGTAACTCTAAACCTGAAGTAGAATTTAATTCTGTTGAAATTACACCAGTTTTTATAGACAGTTTGAGTATTCGCGCTATTCAACCCCTAGATGAAAACAGAGTTTGGTTTGCGGCAGATCAAGGAAAAGTTGGCTTAATTGACGGCGACACTCCAAAGTTAGCTGTAATTAAATACGAAGACACCTTGCTTCATTTTAGATCTATAGCATCAACAAAGGAAGCGGTTTTTGTCTTGAGTATCGCTAATCCTGCAGTGCTTTATAAAATTGGTTTTGACGGAAAAGAGGCAACTAACATAGAGGAGGTTTATTCAGAGAAAAGCGAGAATACATTCTACGACTCGATGAAGTTTTGGAATGATATGGAAGGGATTGCAATTGGCGACCCTACAGATGACTGTATGTCTGTAATAATTACCCGCGATGGTGGAAATACTTGGCAAAAGTTACCTTGTGAAAATCTTCCAAAAGTAGAAAAAGGCGAAGCAGCATTTGCGGCAAGTAATAGTAATATTGCCATTTATGGAGACAATGCATGGGTGGCAACAGGTGGCAAAAAAGCTCGAATTATGCATACTTCTGATAAGGGAAAAACTTGGGAAGTATATAAAACACCAATCATTCAAGGACAAGCAATGACTGGGATTTACTCTGTTGACTTCTTAGATGAGAAGAACGGCGTTATTTTCGGTGGAAATTGGGAAGACAAAGAGTTTAATGAAGGGAATAAGGCTATAACTAAAGATGGTGGTAAAACTTGGAAATTGATGGCAAATGGAAAGGAGCCAGGGTATCGCTCTTCTGTAAAATATATACCTGACACAAATGGGCAAGGGCTCGTTGCGGTAGGCTCACCTGGAATTTCGTTTAGCGGTGATGGCGGTAAAAACTGGAAGGAACTATCAAAAGTTGGTTTTTTCGCTATTGAATTTGTTAACGATAGTGTAGCTTTCGCTTCAGGCAATAAAAGAATTTCTAAATTAGTGTTTAAAAAGTAACTTCATAAATTCTTCACTTTTTGCTTAATTTCCAGAATACTTAATGCATTGATACTCTGAGCTAATGAAGGTTTGAGTTTGGAAAGTCTTTATAGCTATTAACACATGCTTAGTACTAATTTAAGAATAATTTAGGGCATTATATATATCATTTCAAAATATAGGCCGTTCTAGATGTTATAAGTCAAACTAATTCTAAAACCTAAACTTATGAATTTGATTAAAAATTTTAAAAAACCTTTATTCGCCATTGCTTTAGCGGGCGCATTTACAGCGTGTTCAGACGATGATGATTCATTGTCTGTTGAAGATGGAAATGGAAAGCTTGGTATTTACGCTTCAGCTAACTATTCTCCAAACGCAGGTAAAAACACTGTTTTAGATGGTCCAGTAGTTGAACTGTCTAAGTTCTTAATTAATTTAGAAGAAATTGAGTTGGAGTACGACGATATCATCGGCGATGACAACTTCTATAATAGTGAAGAAGAGATTGAATTAAAAGGTCCTTTTGAGTTGGATTTATTATCCCCAACTCCAGTTGTAGTTACTGTAGTAGATGCACCTAATGGTCGTCTTGAAGAAATCGAATTCGAATTTGATAAAAACGAAAATCCAGATAGCGAAATTTATGAGCAGAGTATAAAAATGGAAGGAACTATAGACGGTGTTCCATTTGTATTCTGGCACGATTTTGAAGAAGAACTAGAAGTAGAGTTCGACGAAGGAGAAACTAATACTGTTATATCAAACGATCAGAATAGTGTTGTTATTAATTTCGACTTAAATAGTGTTTTTGATGCTACCACAGGTGTAGATCTTTCCAACGCAGTTGATGGAAATGGTGATGGAATTATTGAAATTAGCCCTAACGATGAAGATGGAAACCGCGATATTGCCGAAGCAATGAAAGAACATATAAAAGATAAAATTGATTTACTTGACGATTAATCTAGTAAACAATTAATACCATTTTTATTACCGGCTCCAATTTGGAGCCGTTTTTTTTTTAATCATTATCACTTTCATAAAAAATTTAGGTTTTCTATTGTAGTTTACTAATTTTTCATTTTTTATTTAAAAATTTCATTTTTAAAAATGACATGAAATTTTTTATACAAATTTAATGGTCTAATAATTTGATTGTTTGTTCATTATCACAATTATCAAATAGAAAAACCGGACTATTTAATCTTTTAAAACTCTTCAAAAGCCCTTAATTAGCCCGTAAATCCTAAAGTCTTCATTTTGGATTCTGATATATTAATGACATATTTGGTGAAATTTTAATAATTAAACCAATATAATGAAGAACAAATTACTTAAAAAAGGGTCAATTTTATTAGCGTTGATGATTTCATTCGCTATGACCCAAACAATGAATGCCCAATACTGTGTTCCAGAAGGAACAAACTCTGATCGATTTATCGATAATTTTTCAACTACAAATGGAGTTGACAATATTTCAAACCTAGGCAGTGGATTTTCCACCGACGGTTATGGCGATTTTTTTGATACTCATACCTTATCACAAATTACAGGTGGTTCAGTTGATTTTTCTGTAGATATTGAAGACGAAACTGCTGGATTTAGAATTTGGGTTGATTGGAATCAAGATGGAGTTTTTGATGTAGCTAACGAAGTAGCATACACATCATCATCATACGATACAAGCCATTCTGGAACTATTAGCGTACCTGCTAATGCCTTAGAAGGTGAAACTAGAATGAGAGTTGTAAGCCATTGGTTAAGTTCATCTGGCGATACTGACCCATGTGTAACAGGCTTCACTTATGGTGAATTTGAAGACTATAAGTTTATAGTAACAGGTCTAACTGCTTGTACAGGAACACCTGATGGAGGGGTTGCATCGGTAGATCCAACATCTGGAAACCCAGGTTCTACATACACTGTATCAGCGCAAAACTATACAGTTGCCAGTGAAATGACGTACTTATGGCAGTCTAATACAAACAACGAGGGTTGGGAGGATCACGGTACAGCAGCTGCTTTTTATGAAGATTTTTCTGCAACAGCGTCTAGTGAGGTAGGAGATATTACAGAATGGAGATTAGAAGTAACTTGTACTGCATCTGGAGAAACTTCTTACTCTGATGTATCGACTTTCTCAACAGAAATTTCATACTGTGGCGCTAATAGTAGCACAGTTGAAGCAATTTCTAAAGTTGTTTTTGCAGGAATCGATAACGATTCGCCAGTGTCTAGTACTGAAGGATATGAAGATTTTACTGCTATTGTAGCACAAGTTGAAGCTGGTGGAACATATAGTTTTGCAGCCGAAGGTAATACAGGTGGAAATTTCACAAATTATTTTTCTGTGTGGATTGACTGGAACCAAAATGGTGAGTTTGAAACAAGCGAATTTGTAGAAATAGGTTCAATTGTAAATTCGGATGGAACAGATGGACAACAAGCAGTTAATGATATTGTTGTTCCTAGTGATGCGGTTGAAGGTGAAACTCGCATGCGTATCAGAAAAAACTTTAATACTCCTTCTTCAAGCCCATGTGGAACAAATACATATGGTCAAGTAGAAGATTATACGGTAAACGTTGTTGGTGCTGCGCCATTCCCAAGCCCTTATTGCGAAATTGAAGATGCTGCTGATGTAATTGTTGAAGAAATTACTAAAGTTGAATTTGCAGGAACAACTATTACAAACGAAGATACAACCTCTGTGTTAGTAGATAAAACTGATATTGTTGTGAATGTTACAGCAGGTGAAACTTATACACTTAGTGTAGAAGGTAATACTTATGGTGACTTTGAAACCAATATTGTTGCATTTATAGACTGGAATCAAAATGATATATTAGACGATTCAGGTGAAATTTATGAATTGGGAACTTTACAAAATTCGACTGGTGACGATGGAATTTCAGTGAGTATGGACATTTTAGTTCCTTCGGATGCTGTAGTTGGAGCTACTAGAGTTAGAATTACAAAAACTTATTTTGACGATCTTTCCGACGCAATTGTTACTCCTTGTGGTATTCAATTTGATCCATTCGGAATGGGAATTGAATCAGGTTATGGACAAGCTATAGATTTCTCATTAGAAGTTGAAGAAGCTAGTACCGTAGATTGTTCAGGAACACCTGAAGCTGGTATCGCAACGGTTACTCCAGAAGAGGGTGAGGTTGATACTGAATACACTGTTGCTGCGGCTGGATTTACAACTGGAACCGGATTGGAATACCAATGGCAATCTAATACTGACGGCGCTGGATGGGTAAATGAAGGAGCTGCATCTGATACTTTCGCTACATATTTAGCAACTGCACCTTCAGTAAGTGGAGTTACTGTTGAGTGGAGATTAGAGGTTACTTGTACTTTATCGTCTGAAACAGCATATTCTGAAATTGCAACGTTTACCACAATAGAGACTTCGCTTTATTGTATTCCTACATTGGATTGTAGTGATGGTGATAATATTGTAAACGTAACTTTCCAAGAGATAGATAATACTACAGACTGTAGTGCTGGCGGATATGGCGATTACACTTCAATGGCTGCAACAGTTGAGGCTGGTGGTACTTATCCAATTTCTGTAACTGTTGGTGATGGATGGGATGTTGAATCGGCTTCAGTTTGGATTGATTTTGATAACAGTGGAAGTTTTGATGAAAATGAATTCTTTTACATTGGAACAGGAAGTGGAGAAACTCTAACCGAGAATATTGCTATTCCTGCAGATGCTGCAGATGGAAACTACAGAATGAGAGTTCGTGTGGCAGCAGTTCCAGATACAGATGCTACTTGGGATATGTCTTGTGATGAAGATCAAGGATACGGTGAAACTGAAGATTATACAGTTACTGTTGATGGGGTAGCAGGAATTAATGACTACACAAGTTCTAATTTCACATACTTCCCTAATCCAATGGAAAATGAGTTAAACATTACTTCAAATAAAAACATTGAATCTATTTCAGTGTATAACTTATTAGGACAAGTTGTGATGAACAATGTAAACTTTGCAGCTGGTAAAGTGGATGTTTCTTCACTTTCTACAGGTACTTTCTTATTCCGTGTTACTTTTGAAGACGGAGTAGTTGAGAACTTTAAAGTTTTAAAGAAGTAGGAAATACTTTTTAAAATGTATTTTATAAAGCTGCCCTATGTAGGGCAGCTTTTTTATTGAATGAGTTTGGAAATATAAAACACCTAATAGCCGATTATTGTAGTAAAACCGAATTCTTCATATTAAAAGCTAAACTGATATAAGTGTTGTTGTTGAATTCAAACTCATCTATAATTACCCAGCCTAATTTTTTAGTGTGTGCTTTTATTGAAATTATATTCACTTTATTAATAAAGGTAATAGAGATAGGATACTTCTTATAAAACTCTATTCTCATCTCTTCAAAGAGCTGATTGAGTAAGCCAGTTCCTCTGTATTTTTTATCAATACAGATAGGTCCGTATTGGAAAGTGTTTTCGGTGGTGATTTTGTTTTCATTGAATGAAAGTTGAGGCAATCGGGCAATCATTAGCTTGAAAATATCCCATTGCTCAAAATACTTCCAACTTCCAGCGAAAGCATAAGCTACAACTTCGTTAGTTTCATTTTCTGCGATAAATAATCCGTTAAGACTGATTATTTCTTCCAATTGAGAAGTTGTAAATGGAGTTGTTACAAAACCTTGCTTCCGTTCGTCTTCACTTAAATTGCGATATAAATATTTCTCTTGAAGTAAAAGAACGCCTTCAATGTCCTGCTTATAAGCCAATCTCGTATTTATCACAATTTCAAAATTTAGAATGAGAACTACTATACAGCTATTTCTTCTTCTTTTTTATTGTTCGGCAACACAGTTTGAAGTATTACAGCAATAGTCATTACAATAACACACCCAACTAAGTTAAGCCATAAATAAGGCATCAAATCGATATACCAGAAGTAGATTATTATTATTTGAGTAATTAGCGCTGCAATGAAAACTGCTTTGCTACGCACATATTTTATGAAGAAGGCTAGTAGGAATATTCCTAAGACGTTTCCATAGAAAATAGATCCGATAATATTTACCAACTGAATAAGGTTGTCAAACAAATTGGCTGTACAGGCTACACCAATAGCAATTACTCCCCAAAGAAGCGTAAAGCCTCGCGAAGCTGCAACGTAGTGCTTTTCACGTTTCCCTGGTACATTTCTTTTGTAAAGGTCTATAGTAGTTGTACTTCCTAAAGCATTCAGCTCTGAAGCAGTCGATGACATTGCCGCACTTAAAATTACAGCAAGCAATAAACCAATAAGTCCGCGTGGAAGGTTTGTTAAAATAAAATGTATAAAAACGTAATCCTTATCGTTAGTTTCAGCATTAGGATTTGCTTTCTTTATAAGTGATACCGATTGATCGCGAAGTTTTTGTTCACTCTTGTTTAAGTCTTTTATCTTTTGTGCGATGCTTTGTTTTTCAGCATCTGTATCTGCTTTTGCATAATTTAATTGAGCTGAGTTTAATTGTAAATCAAGCGCACTTTTTTCCGCCTCTAAAGCAGTGTATTCATTTGAATACTTCGATTGTTTTACATCTTTAACTGCGGAGGGATTAAAGTGAAGGGGAGAGCTATTGAATTGATAAAACACAAAAACCATTATACCTACAAGCAGAATAAAAAACTGCATTGGTACCTTTAGCATCCCATTCATAATTAGGCCCATTTGGCTTTGCTTAACACTTTTTCCAGAAAGATATCGCTGCACCTGACTTTGATCTGTACCAAAGTAGGAGAGGGCTAAAAAGGAACCTCCAATAATTCCACTCCAAAATGTGTAACGATTATCAAAATCGAATGAAAAATCAAGAATGTCCATTTTTCCGTTGGTACCTGCAATTTCTAATGCTTTGGTAAATGTAATGTCTAGTGGAAGGTAGTTTAGGATTAGAAGAAAAGCAATCAGCATTCCGAAGAAAATCACAGCCATTTGTTGCTTTTGAGTAACACTTACGGCCTTGGTTCCACCACTTACCGTATAGATTATAACTAATACTCCAATTATAACATTTAAGTAAATAAGGTTCCATCCAAGAACAGCGGAAAGAATAATAGAAGGAGCAAAAATAGTAATTCCACAAGCCAAACCTCGTTGTATCAAAAACAGAATTGCCGTTAAAGTTCGAGTTTTTTTGTCGAAACGACTTTCAAGGTATTCGTAGGCTGTATAAACGTTGAGCTTGTGATAAATAGGAATAAATACCAAGCAAATAATTACCATAGCTATTGGCAATCCAAAATAGAATTGCACAAAGCCCATCCCGTCGTGAAAAGCTTGACCTGGAGTAGAAAGAAAAGTAATCGCACTGGCTTGTGTAGCCATTACACTTAACCCTATTGTCCACCAATGAGCGTTGTTTCCACCTTTTAAATAATCACCCGTATCTTTTTGCTGGCGCGATTTCCATGTGCCATAAAGCACGATAAATACTAGGGTTCCAATTAAAACAATCCAATCTATCTGCTGCATTTAGGCGAAGTTTTGCATTAGTAAATAAAACAAATAGATGTACACAGCATTCAAAAGAAGTACTATTGTAAAACTTCTTTTCCAAACAAATTTTTGTTTTTCCTCATTCATAATTTTATAAATTACTTTCCTATTGATAACATATTAGCAAACAATCTAAAAGCTCCTGGAACACCTGCAGGAAGTTCTCTGAAAAAACTTAAACCTGTATAAATATAGTGTCCTTTGCCATATTTGGCAACCAAGAGTGAGCCTTTTGTTTGAACTTCCCCACTATCTTTCATACCCAGAATTGGAGTAAATTCTTTTGCCCATTCATCAGGGAAATACAAACCGCGTTCTTGTACCCAACCTTCAAAATCTGCTTGAGTGATTTTGTTTGGGCTGTTCATTACTGGGTGTTTTGGTGATAGAAACTTTACATCAGAAAACTCATCAGTAACTCTGTCTCTTGAAAGTTTTAAGGAGTAAGGTGCAAGATCTTGAGTAACCAAGGCGTGGCTTGTGTTGTATTGTACAATCATTGTTCCACCGTTTTCAACGTATTTGTTCAAAATAGGTTGTGCAAAAGCTAAGTCTGAAACTACGTTATAAGCGCGTATTCCAACTACAATTGCATCAAAATCTTTTAATGATTGTTCTGAAATGTTTGAAGGATTTATAGTTGTAACTGAATACCCAATTTGCTTCAGACTTTCTGGAATAGCATCGCCAGCTCCGTTTATATATCCAATACTCTGTCCTTTCTTTTGAATATCAATTTTCGCAACCTTTGCTTCCGAAGGTAATAGTACACTTTGATAAGGAATATGGTCATAATCGATAAGCACTAACTCCTTATCAAAAGTATCATTTTCAGCATTTATAATTGTTTGTAAATACCCTTCACTTTGATTATTTGGTGGAGTAACTTTAAAACTAAAAGCTTTTGTTTCACCTTTTCGGCTCAGCTCAAAGTTTTGCTTACTTGGTTCAATTTTCCAGCCTTCAGGATGTTTTAAACTTACATTCCCTGAAATATTATCTTTTCCAGCTCTAACAATTACCGAAACATTTCTTGAACTATTATCTGCGAAAATTAAAACCTTCTCAGGAATTGAAGCGGTAACCTTTGGTAGAATTTCAAGAGGACGATACACTTCTCCTTTTACGGGGTCGTTGAATTTATATATGATATCCTTAGTAAATGGAATTACAGTATTTCCAAATTGAAGTTCAAAAATTAACTGTTCAAATACAGGGGTTTCTCCAAGGCCAATTAATTTTTTTGGTGCAGCATACATGCCCACTGTTCCTTTTTCATTTAGCCAATAGGGTGAGGAGTAAGGTGGGGTGTTTTTTTCTGAATGAAGGGTAAGTTCAATATTTTTTTTGTTGTTAAATGGAAGCGATTCGGTAGTATTCCAAAGTACTTTTCCATTAGAATTTTTAATCGATTTTAACGCCACATTATTTCCTCCTCGATTAACTGCTTCAACTGTTACATTAAAGTTGTCGTTAGGATTGATTGTGTTTTCTTCGGAAACTGCTTCCAAGAAAATTCCACCACAATCTAAAATGAGTTGCTTTAGTTGTGCTAATTTTATTGCTTTCCAATGCTTATCTTTTAGGTTTGACACAAGTGGATAGGCTTCCAATAATTGCGGAAGCATTTGTGAAGGATTTTCAAAGTTGAAGTTTTCTTCTAAAGGCTTTAGGATAGCAGCAATTTCATTTCCTCCTTCAAGTCTCGACCAATTAGTGTTTATTCCTTCAAAAAGATTGTTATCTGAAGGCTTTGAACCTTTAAGAATTTCCAAATATTCAGTTTCAGAACCGCGAGAGCCCGTACTTCCAAATCCTTGCGATTTGTGCATACTTCTACTCAACGAGGCTATTTCACCATTCGATAATCCGAGAGAAGGAAAGTAATTACCAATTTCTACTTTTACGTGATCTGATTTATCTGCTTTTTCAAATTTTTCTTTACTTCCATAAAACCAATACGATGTATTAAAAAACAAACGTTGAGGTTTCCATACTCCGTGTTCTTTTGCAGATTCAGGGAATTTTGTTGCATCATTTGCCAAATCGAAACTTTCTAAACTCAGCATGGCCGAAGCTGTGTGATGTCCGTGTGTGCTACCAGGGCTACGATGATCGAAACGGTTTACAATAATGTCTGGTTTAAACTTTCGGATGGTCATTACTACATCGCTTAAAACATCTTCTTTTTTCCAAAACTCAAATGTTTCATCTGGATTCTTGCTATACCCAAAATCATTGGCGCGAGTAAAAAATTGCTGTCCGCCGTCAGTTTTACGAGCTTCAAGAAGTTCTTGCGTACGAATAACGCCAAGTAATTCTCGAAGTTCAGGGCCTATTAGATTTTGCCCGCCATCACCTCTTGTAATTGAAAGATAGGCAGTATTTGCGTGAACATCATTTACCAAATACGAAATAAGCCTTGTGTTTTCATCATCGGGGTGTGCAGCAATATATAATGCCGACCCTACAAAATTTAGTTTTTGGAGGTTGTGATATATTTCGGATGCGGTTGGTTTTTTCGGGGCTTGAGCAGTAGCAGCTAGTGTAAATAATAAAAGCAGAAAGCTATAAATCGATGTTTTTTGCATAAAAATAGTACTGTTTTATTCGATAATTTTTCAAAGATACCTATTTGAGAAAACTATATGGGAGGCAACTCTTCCTTATTTTTCTCGAGATTTTGTAAGTGCTCTTGAATTTCTTCTGGGCGAATAATACTCACACCTTTCTGAAGCATCATACTATTTGGGTAGGTAATAATTTCATTATCTGGGGTATGTAGGATAATATGAAACGTTTTAATATCCTCAATTGTTCCTTCGCAAGGGGCTTCCTTATCGTGAATTTTTATATAATCCCCGATTTTATATGGGAAAGTAAAAAACATAATCACCCCACTTGTAATATTGCTAAGTATAGACCATTGAGCAAAAAACGCAATCCCGATAACGGCAAAAACCGACGACATTACTAATCCTAAGTTTTCAAAATCAAGTCCCCAAATAATAAAAAACCCTAAAGCACCTAAGCAATATACAGAGTAATCTATGTGCTTCATGATAAGTCCTGTGCGGTGCTCCAAACGTTCAATTTTATCGGTGAAATTTCGAACCGTTCTTTTTAAAATTATTCTTATCAGGATCAGTACAGCTATTAGAATGATAGATTCTAATAGCTCTGGGTATATTTCTTTAAGGTTTATCATATTAGTATGTTTTCAATCCCAATGAATCGCGAAGGTGCAAAAACTCATTTTTGTTTTCTTTCCAATAAGCGCTTTGTAAAAGCTTAGATTTTATGGCAGTTGTTTTAAGATGACTAGTGTCATTAGTTTTTTGAGCATTTACCTCTTCCCATTTTTCAATTTCATATGGAAAATTACTTTGAAAAAATAGCGTTAATTCTCTTTGTAAATCAGGATAATTTAAGGTGTAAATTGAAATAGAATCTCCTTGCTTTAAACTTGCTGTAGCCTTGTAGGCTTTTACTTCTTTATGATAAAATCTCAAGTATTCAAATGAAGGGATTAGCGTTATATTACCCGTAGGTAATTCTTCTGGATTGATACGGATGAGGTTCCAAAGCTCATTTTCTAACCAAGTTTTGGGTAAACTAAAGTTTTTATCGCCTTCATCAGCAAAGTAAGAGTGGCTTTTAATTTCGTATTCATTTCTATTGTTGAGTTGCATATAAACATGCCCACACCATTCCTGCACACTATTACTGATCTTTATTGCATTTTCTTGGATGGAAATAGGACTAAATGTGCTTGTCATTACAGAATAAGGATAAATACCAGTATTGAAGTTCTTAGTTTGATTTAATTTTAATACTGAAATATTTTCTTTGGAAACGTTATCTGCTTTTACTTGTTCCTTGGGTAAGAAATTTTCTGAAACAAAAATGTTTACCGCTTTCCCTTTTCTAATTTCACCGTAGCGTTCTTGTGATAAATCGTACGAAGTAATTTCTGCCTTTCCGCTGTACCAATAATCTTTAAACTCTTGCGAAACGTTTCTGTAGGTAACATCTTTTTCCTTAGTGTTCTCTTTTTTATTTTCAGAGAATCCTTTTTTTTCTTCGGAAGAATTACAACCAAATAAAAATAGAGATAGGAAAAGTACTGCAAGAAGTCTGAAGAGATACATGGGCGAAGGTTTTACGTAAAAATAGCAAAAAATCAGCGCTCGGCAATCTCGGTTAACGTTTTATAAACAAGGCGGGTAGGTAATCCCATTACATTAAAATAGCAACCTTCAATTTTCTCGATTCCTATATATCCAATCCATTCCTGAATTCCATAGCTTCCCGCTTTGTCAAAGGGTTTGTAAGTTTTAATATAATAGTCAATTTCCTCTTCAGTGAGCGTTTTAAACCAAACCTTTGTAGTGTCGTTTACCGTTATTTGAAACTCTTTGGATGTAAAACAAACCGATGTTATAACCTCGTGAAATTTGCCGCTTAAGCTTTTAAGCATTTCTTTGGCTTCTCGACTATCTTTTGGTTTGCCAAGAGCACTGTTTTCCTTCCAAACAATAGTGTCGCTAGTAATTAAAATATCGTTTGTTTCAAGTGATTTAAATACAGATGCTTTAAGCTGAGAGAGGAAATCTGTGATCTCTTCTCGATTTAAACCTGAATTGTATTTTTCATCAACCTCTTTTACTTGAATGGAATAATCTACATCCAAATCTTTAAAAAAAGCTTGTCTTCGTGGCGAGCCTGAAGCAAGGATGATATTATAGTTTTTTAATTTTTCTTTTAACATTTTTAATTCAAGGTTTCTCTGTGTTGTGGTTTTATAGATGTAGATGATGTTAAGATCACTAATTCAAAATTTAAATTGATTACTCCAAAACTACATATTGAAAAAGCGGAATTGAGCAAATTCCCAAAAACATTACAACTTTTAATACTTTAGAGAGTAATGTGTAATGTTTTACTGTTTTTGCGTCCCAAATCTTAACACAGAAAAAGAGTAGGGGACCTACAATTGCAAAAAGGAAGTAAAGTGATAAAGCTTGATAATTGTAAAGGTATTCGTACATATAATAAATAATCCCTAAAACCATCAAGGCCGCTAATACGAAAACAATTCTACTTGTTCTTTTTCTACCAATAGCAATTGGCAGGGTGTTAATTCCTCCTTTTTTATCACCGTTTATATCTTGTAAATCCTTAACTATTTCACGAATAAAATTAAGTGCTAGCGCAAAAATTGAAAAGTATAGCACAACTTTAAAAACCGCCGATTGTATTTCTTTGTTTTCGATTGTAATTGCAGGTAACAAATCAAAAAGCGTTACAATTATAAGACTCATTGCAACTAAAAAGGAGACTACTAAATTTCCTATTATAATAATTCCCTTTAAATAAGAAGAATACAAATAAAGCAAGGCAGAGAAAACAATGAAAAGCGCAGCAAAACCTGGTTTACCGATGCTGTTAGAGAGATAAAATCCTATTCCTACACCTATAACATTTAGGGCGATAAATAGGTTGTTTGCGGTTTGTTCCGAAATCTTTTTACCGATTAAAACTTTCTGTGGCTTGTTGATTCTATCAATTTCAACATCATAAATATCATTGATAATATTTCCGGCTGCAGCAATGCAAAGTGTTGCTATTACAAGCAAAGAAAAATTGAAATCACTTAGTGTAATATCAACTTCAAAAGGTATAAAAAGCCCATACCTAATAAGTATTTGCACCAAGGCGATAAAAAACAGGTTTTGGTAACGAACTAGCTTAAGGTAATTCAAGAGTTAGATTTTAAATTCAGCAATTTTTTTAGGTGTCAATCTTCAACTTAAATTAATCGTATTTAGCACTAACTTTTTCAGTCACTAACCATTTTCCGTGTACTTTTAGCACTTGCTCAATAACATCTCGAACGCATCCTTTTCCACCGTTTTTATGTGAAACGTATTTAGAGATGTTTTTTATTTCCGGTACTGCATCTTGTGGGCATGAAGGCAAACCAACTTCTTGCATTACTTCATAATCGGGTAAATCGTCACCCATATAAAGAATGTTCTCTTTCTTTAAATTATGAGTTTTTAAGTAGTTTTCTAAAATTTCAGTTTTATTATGAGCTCCAAGAAAAACATCTTTTATTCCTAGATTTTGAAGTCTAACTCTCACGCCTTCATTAGATCCACCAGAAATAACACATACATTAAAACCCTTGTCTACAGCAGTTTTAAGTGCGTAGCCATCTTTCACATTCATTGTGCGAAACATTTCACCTTGGGTGTTAACTTGGATGCTTCCGTCGGTAAGAACACCATCTACGTCAAAAATAAAAGTGTTTATGTTTTTTAAATATTCTTTATAACTCATTTTCTTATTTTTCTGTGAATACTTTGTTTTTTATTTAAAATTATTCTTTAAGGCATCAGTAAAAAGTTCGTAAACTTTTCTATAGTTACTGTCATCCAACAAATTTAAGTGTTTTTCAATGGTTTTAACGTCATTTCGTTTTGCTGGACCTGTTTGTGCCTCTTTTGGGGATAGGGTTTCAATTTTTAATGCTGTTTCCTGAATTAAAGGCTTAAGCAAATCAAATGGAAGTTTTTCCTTATTTAATATATCACCACCTATATGATATAGATAATTGGTAAAATTATTTACAAAAACTGCTGCCAAATGTAGTTTAGCCCTTTCCTCGGAAGAAATTACTGTAACATTTTCAGAAATGGTTTCTCCCAACTTTTGAAGTATTTCCAAATCTGAAGCGTTTTCGGCTTCTATACATATTGGGATATTCTTAAAACTAACTTCTCGTTGTTTCGAAAAGGTTTGTAGTGGATAAAAAATTCCACGTCTGTTGTTTTTAGAAAGTACATTCATAGCAGCACCGCCTGAAGTGTGTACAACCAATTTATTTCGAAGGACCAAGCTTTCAGAGAAAGATGAAATAGCATCGTCTGGAATTCCAATAATATAGACATCGGCTTCTTCAATTTCCGAAATTTTATCAGTAAAAGAAATTGATTGAGAAGAAGAATCTAAGTCGATTTTACTTCTGTTAAAAACTTGTTTTACAGTTGCTTGACTGCTGTTTTTAAAAGCTTTGTATAAGTGGCTGTTTACGTTGCCAAAGCCTAAAAGAATCACATTTATCATAACGCGAAGTTAGCCTTTTTATAAATTTCAAAATTAATTTTATGATTAATTATACACTCCATAAAAAGTTGAATAATAAATTTTAATTTTCTAGTTTCTAGTTTCTAGTTTCTAGTTTCTAGTCTCTAGTCTCTAGTCTCTAGCCTCTAGCCTCTAGTCTCTAGTTTCTAGTCTCTAGTCTCACCTATACACTTTATGCTTGATAATTTTCACTTCACCATCTTGTTCAAGTTGCTTGATGGCTCGAATTACGGTTTCAACGCGTTGACCCGTTAAATCTGCAATTTGCTGTCGAGTCAGTTCTACTTGAAATAATTCCTCGCTTCCATATTTCTTTTTTAGAAAATCTATCAACGTCAAAATGCGATGTTCTGGAGAGTGAACAGATATTTCTTTTAAAATTGTGGCTTTATAGTACAGCCGTTTAGCTAAAGCTTTGGTGAATTTTAAATTGATTTCAGGATTGTGGGTGAGTAATTCAAACAATTTTGTTTTCGACAGTTTGTAATACTCTGTTTGTTTTACTGCTGCCGCTGAAGCGGGATACTTAAAATCTGCAAATAGAGGGGGCTCTGCAAAGCTTTCACCATTGTAAAAAAATCCTTGAACAAATTCCTTCCCGTCATCGTTTACATTAAACATTTTCACTTCTCCAGTTTTTATCTGAAAATAGAAATATGCACGAGTATTTTCGTTTAAAATAATCTCTGAAGCGGCAATGTTTTCTAGTGTTGCTTCATAATCTAATAATAATTCTTCAGGAATCATCTCTTTATGATTTGCCTCATAAAATAAGGCTTGGTTCGCTTTGTAAATTTACTCCAAATTATACAAAACCCTAATATTATGAGACATCTATCTATAAAAGAAATGCAGCACGAATTTTCAAAGGACTATTATATGTATATTCCCTTAACCATCATTCTAAATAGTTGCGTGGGTTCTATCGCGGCGATGGCAATTTTGGCTCAAGGTACAAGTTTGTTGTCGGGAATAGAACTTACTATTGTGGTCTCCCTTTGTATGGGCTATAACGCAGCACTTTTGGCGGGCACAAATAAAAAATTCGCCTTTTGGCTATTAACAGTAAGTATGGTTGTGAACATATTGCTGATTTTGATAACTTTGCTGTAAAAACAATGAAAAAGAAAATTGAATCTCGGGAAGATGTATCTTTACTTGTAAATACTTTTTATTCGAAAGTCAGGAAAAACGAACTTCTCGGACCTATTTTCAATGGAATTATAAAGGATTGGCCTTCACATCTGGAACTACTTACAGATTTTTGGGAGACCAATCTTTTCTTTCAACGAAAATACTTCGGAAACCCAATGCATGCTCACGTTGAAGTTGATAAAAAAGTGGGCGGTACAATCAACGAACTTCATTTTGGAACGTGGATTAATCTATGGCACGAAACCATAAATGAACTTTTTGAAGGCGAAACAGCCGAAATAGCCAAAAATAGAGCTAGAAATATGGGAACATTTCTGAATTTAAATATATTCAATTCTCGAAATAATTAACTTCAATAATTACTGAGTTTAATAGGTAAAAATCAATGTGTTTAACGAAAACATTGAATTAAATTCAAGTATTTATAACATTAAATAAACGTGTGTTTTAGCAGTGTAAGTACTATGTGTTTTTAATAGATTAAATGAACGCAATTACTTATTTTTGCAGCAAAATTTATCGAAATGCAAAAAAAGATTGCTTCCGTCCTTTTCTCTACCAAATTAACAGCAGTTTTATTTATCGTTTACGCCATTGCAATGGCAGCGGGTACATTTATGGATGCAGACTCCCAAAGTCCGCCAACACCATATACTCGTGAGCTTATTTACAATGCCTGGTGGTTTGAAGCTATTATGGTATTGTTTGCCATAAACTTCGTAGGAAATATTTTCAGATATAATCTTCATAAACCTAAAATGTGGGCTACTTTATTGCTTCACGTTTCTCTAATTTTAGTTATAGTTGGAGCTGCGGTAACAAGATATATCGGCTTTGAAGGGGTGATGCATATTCGTGAAGGACAGACAGAAAATTCTATTCTTTCTGAAGAAACTTACCTAGACGTATTTATCGATGGAGATTACATGGTTAATGGTGTAGCGCAACGCCGAAAAGTAAAACCAAAAAAACTTCGTCTTTCTGAAAAGTTAAATAACAACTTCACTATAAACACTGATTATAACGGCAAGGATGTTACAATCAGGTATAAGAATTTCATCAAAGGCGCTAAGCAAGATTTAAGAGAAACTGAAGATGGCGAAGAATATATAAAGATAGTTGAGTCTGGAGATGGAGAACGTCACGAACACTGGGCTAAAGTGGGTGATGTTTCTAATATTCACAACATTCTTTTTGCTATTAATAAACCTACTGATGGGGCGATAAATATTACTTTTTCTGAAGATGGAAATCACACGATTTCTAGTCCATTTGCCGGAAACTTTATGCGAATGGCAGACCAAATGGAAGGGGAGGTTGTAGCCGACAGTGTTCAACCGTTTAATATGCGATCGCTTTACCGTATGGCAGGAACATCATTTGTAATTCCTGATCCAATTACTAAAGGTGAATTTGGAATGGTTAAAGCTCCTGCTGACGAACCTAGCAACCAAGATGCACTTATTCTTGAAGTTTCTACTGATAATGAAACCAAAACAGTAGAGCTACTTGGAGGAAGAGGAACTTCGCCAAATCCAAACGAAGTGCATATCGATGGCTTAAAAGTTTATATGTCTTACGGCTCTGAAAGCATTGAACTTCCATTTTCTATAACACTAAACGATTTTATTGCTGAAAAATATCCTGGAACTGAAAAAGGATATTCTTCATTTATGAGTAAGGTTACTGTTATCAATGAGGATAAAACACATTTTGACGCCGATATCTTTATGAATAACGTACTAGACCATGAAGGTTACCGTTTTTTCCAATCTGGATTCGATCCTGATGAAGGAGGAACAATTCTTTCTGTAAACCACGACTGGTGGGGAACTTGGATTACATACATCGGTTACTTTTTACTGTATGTGGGATTAATGGCAATTCTTTTTACCAAACACAGTCGATTTGGTAAGCTTGAAAAAACGCTTACTAAAATTAAAAAGAAGAAGAAAAACATGATTACTGTTTTGATGCTACTACTTTCTTTTAGTGGTATGGCACAACACAGTGAGCACTCAACGCATAAACCTGTTGATAAAGCAAAGATAGATTCGTTAATCGTTGCTAATGCTGTAAGTAAAGAACACGCAGCCGAATTTGGACACTTGATTATTCAGGACAATGGGCGAATGAAGCCTATCAACACTTTCTCAAGTGAATTATTAAGAAAAATAAGCCGAAGCGACCACTATCAAGGATTGGATGCTAACCAGGTGTTTATTTCGATGACGGAATTTCCTAGACTTTGGGTTGAAGTGCCTTTAATTGCGCTTAAACGCGGAAACGATAGTATCCGTCACGTAGCTGGAGTTTCTGAAGATCAAAAAAATATTTCGCTATTAGATCTTTTTGACGACAAAGGAAATTACAAGTTAGAACCATTTTTAGCGGCTGCAACAAGCACTAATACTCCTAACCAATACCAAAAGGATTTTATAAAAGCTCACGAAAATTTTTCGCTTTTAAACTCAGCCTTAAGTGGAGGGATTTTAAAAATCTTCCCAATTCCAAATGATGAGAGTAAGAAATGGGTTTCATACCCAGAATTGAATGAAGCCAACCTAACAGGAATGGACTCGTTGTATGCTAAAAACATACTTCCGTTGTATTTTGATAGCCTTAAAAAAGCACGTGAAAATGGTGATTACTCCAAATCTGATGAATTATTAGAGAGTATTACCAATTTTCAGAAAAAATACAGCGCAGATATAATGCCTTCTGAAAATAAACTGAGAGCAGAAACTTTTTACAATAAAGTTGATATTTTCAATCGCTTGTACAAATACTTCGCAGTATTTGGAATTATAATGATTGTATTCATTGTAGCTCAGCTTATAAAAGATCGAAAAGTGCTTAGAGTTTTAATAAGATCTACAAAAGTTATTATGTGGGTTTTATTTATAGCAATGACGCTAGGGCTTGCTTTACGCTGGTATGTGAGTGGTCACGCACCTTGGAGTGATGCTTATGAGTCTGTAATTTATGTAGCATGGGCAACAATTTTCTTTGGACTTTCTTTTGGTAACCGAAGTGATTTAACCGTAGCAGCTACATCGTTTGCGGGTGCAATTATTCTATGGGTTGCACACCAGAGTTGGTTAGACCCTTCTATTGCAAACCTACAACCGGTACTTGATAGTTATTGGTTAATGATTCACGTAGCAGTAATTGTAATGAGTTATGGTCCATTTACACTCGGAATGATGCTAGCAGTAGTTTCTATGTTCCTTATGATTTTCACTACCAAGAAAAACTTTAAGCGAATGGAATTAAACATTACCGAGCTTACAGTAGTGACGGAGTTAGCGCTAACTGTTGGATTGGTTCTACTTACCATCGGAAACTTTTTAGGTGGACAGTGGGCTAACGAAAGCTGGGGTAGATACTGGGGCTGGGATCCAAAAGAAACTTGGGCACTTATTAGTATTATGGTTTATGCTTTCGTAATCCACGCTAGGTTAGTACCAGGATTACGCGGAAAATGGACATTCAACATGTTGGCGTTGTTTTCATACGCTTCAATTATGATGACGTATTTCGGAGTAAACTTCTACTTAAGTGGTCTTCACTCTTACGCTAGTGGTGATGCACCTGCAACACCAACGTTTGTATGGTGGATTACTTTATTTGCAGTAGTATTAAGTGCGGTGTCTTACTTTAGATACAAGAAGTTTTATATTAAGAAAAAGAAAAAATCCAAACGAGTTGAATAGAGGTTTGTTGTAAAGAATTGAGGTCATTTCCTAGAAGAAAGAATAAAGATTAAAAATTAGTCGTGTCCGACTAGGATGTAAGACCGCTGCGCTGAAAGATATAAGACGTAAGACTCACTCCTTAATAGGTTGAAATTAGAAAAAGTTGATTAAATATACTTATTAATTTATAAATTTCAATGCCAAATTTAATAGCAAGCGGTCATTTGGTAAAAATGTTTGAATCACTTGTAATTTTTGACACTGCAGAGTTTCTTATTATTTTAGTCGGACACTAATGATTAAAAAACCATCTTAGAAGCAGGATTAAAAAGGAAACAAGAGTCAAGACTTTTTGCGTTATCAATTTAAATTAAAACCTAATAAAGAAACTCAGTGTTTTAAAAGTAATTAAAGCGGTCAATGGTAACAATGGATGTTTAAAGCCTCTGGAAAACAGACTATTTAAATAATAGATGCGGCTAATTCGCTATTCACCATTAACAAATAACTCATAATTTAAAACCCAATCGCTGCATCATCTCCACGGTGGTCTGCACCGCCTTGTAATTTGCCGTTTTCTAATCTTAAAATTGCATCAACTTTTCCAATAATTGGATCAGTTTCGAGGTTTTCAGGATATCCTTTTTGTTTTAACTCCTCAATGATTTCACTAGGGAATCTTTCAAATTCATATCTAACAGCATCTGGTAACCATTGATGATGGAAACGAGGGGCATCAACGGCTTCTTGCATATTCATATTAAACTCATAAACATTTAAAATTGTTTGTGCTACCGAAGTGATAATTGTAGAACCTCCAGGCGTACCAACTACCATAAATAGTTCACCATTTTTTTCAACAATTGTTGGTGTCATAGAGCTTAACATTCGTTTTTGAGGGGCTATAGCATTAGCTTCGCCTCCTACGAGTCCGTACACATTAGGTGCTCCTGGTTTTGCACTAAAATCGTCCATTTCATTGTTTAGGAAAAAGCCTAGTTCACTAGCATAAAGTTTAGAACCATAAGCTGAATTTAATGTTGTAGTAGCCGAAACTGCATTTCCAAAGGAGTCTACAATAGAATAATGTGTGGTTTCTGTACTTTCATACCCCATAATTACTCCTGGTTTTACTTCTGAAGAAGGCGTAGCAGCATCAAAAGAAAAACTTTGCATTCGCTGTGATAAATAGGCGTCATTGAGAAGTGAATCTGTTGGAATTTCTACAAAGTCGGGATCTCCAAGGTAAAAACTTCTGTCGGCATACGCACGACGTTCGGCTTCAGCTAGCACCTGAATGTATTTTGCACTGTTGTGCCCATAGTTAGAAAGTGGAAAGGGTTCAACCATTTTTAAAATTTGTGATAAACAAATTCCACCGCTGGATGGAGGTGCCATCGAAATCACTTTTAAATCTTTATAGTTAAAAACAATTGGCTCACGCCACTGTGATTCGTAGGCTGCCAGATCTTCTAGCGTTATAATTCCTCCTTTTTCATTTAAAAAGGAAACTAATTTTTTAGCTGTTTCTCCTTCATAAAACTCAGAACGTCCATTTTGCGCAATTAACGTTAAGGTGTTTGCTAAAGCTGCGTTTTTAAGTGTGTCACCTTTCTTATATGTTTCAGTAAAAAGATTTTTTTCACCGCTAACTTCTTCAAATATGGTTTTGTAATGTTCCAACCTTTCTGCCTGTTGTTCGGTAATAATATATCCGTTTTTAGCAAGGTCGATAACAGGTTTTAAAATTACTTCCATCGGTAAACTTCCCAACTTTTCGTGTACTGCAAACATTCCTGCTACTGTACCAGGCACGCCCACAGCAAGCGCTCCAACAGAGCTTTTTTCGGGTATAAAGTTTCCTTCTTCGTCTAAATACATGTTTTTTGTAGCGGCAATAGGAGCTTTTTCACGATAGTCTAAAGACCCTATTTCACCGTATTCGCTGCGGTAAACCATAAAGCCACCGCCACCTAAATTACCAGCATAGGGGAAACAAACAGCTAATGCCATTTCGGTAGCAATCATAGCATCAAAAGCATTTCCGCCCATTTTTAGGATTTCTGTGCCAATGCGAGAAGCTTCTTCTCTAGCTGAAACTACCATTGCACTATCAGCTACTACAGCTTCTTTGCTTTCGGTTTTTGGTTTTTCGTAGCTGTTTTGGGTGGTAACTTTTTCTTTGCAGGCAAATAGTAATAAAACAATTAAAATTAATGAGTAATGTTTCATAATTCGATAAGTTTTTGGTTAGAATGTATTATTAATTCATCAAAAAATGAGGTAAATTCAGATTCAAATTCTTCGTAATATTCTTCGAGTTCCACTACTGCTAAGTTCATTTTTGCAATTCCTTTAGTGCGTACATTCATTTGGGCTAGTATTTTTCCTATACCTTCAACAGTGGCGTAGCTCAGCAACCAGTTATCAGCTATCATATACGGCATCATTCGCTGAATTCTAGCGGGAAGTATGGTGAAGTTATTACGAAGCAACTCATAAAATTCTTCAACATATTCATCCAAAGGTTGATCGGAATATTTTTTCCAATTTTTTGCAAGATAATGGTCGTAAAGTATATCTACAATTACACCACTATAATGGCTGTAGTTTTTGTGAAGTCTCTTGGTGCTTTTATGAACAGTGGGGTGAGAATCGGTAAAGGAATCGATCTCGCGATGCAATAAAATACCTTTTGCAATTTTAGGTGGGTATTTAAGGTAACGCTTTCCTTTTATGCCATCTGCAATAAAATTGCCAATTGTAATTTCGTCGTCATCTCCGGAGAGATATATATGTGCTAAAAAATTCATTCAATAAATATATGTATTTTTGATCTGTAAATACTGAAAATTGAAGAGGTTACCCAATTTAGACCCGTTGCGGTTTTTTCTAGCATCCCTTGTGTTGCTGTTTCACTTGCCTCAACTTTCCGCTAACCAGGGACTTCCTTATTTTGATGGGCTTCCTATATTTCATCGTGGTTTGGAGGCCGTTTATATGTTTTTTGTACTTAGCGGGTTTTTAATCATTAGAATTATTTACCGCGCCAAAATTCGGGGTACATTCTCTATTAGAGACTTTTACATTAAAAGAATTCTGCGAATATTTCCATTGTATTATCTAGTTTTAGGTTTTGGATTTTTCTTTTACAATGTGATTTTACCCTATTTAAATATTTCTTTTGAGATAAAATATACGTGGAAGGAAGCTCTATTATATAATATATTCTTTCTACCGAATGTATTCGCAAAAGTTTACGAACCCGGTGGAATTATTGAAATTCTATGGTCAATTGGGATTGAAGAACAGTTTTATTTATTCATAGCCCCTTTACTGTTTTTTATTAAAACCAAATGGATTTTGCCAGTTCTAAGTGCTTTGCTGCTTGGGTATTTCATTCTATACTGGTCAAATGTTTTTGAAGTACTTCGCGATTATACTTTTGTGTTTTTCTACCTTTTCACAGGTGGAGTAATTGCTATACTTGAAGAAAAGAAAATGTTAGAGGTTTTTAAACGTAGAAAATTTTTTCCCCTGCTAGTTTGTTTGGCAACATTGCTGTTTTATTTCACCGATATATTTATGTTTGAACCTTTGTGGCTTCGTTCTTTAATAACCTGTTTGTTGTTCGGATTCTTTGTACATACCTTGGCATTCAACAATCGCGGAGTGGAAATGAATAATAAAATAATTAATCATTTTGGAAGTATTTCGTACGGAATATATATGTATCACGCCATAATTCTAAACGCTGTTGTATTTTTGTTTTTAGAACTAGAAATCCTTCAAAACCTTAATAAAAAATTAACCGTATTTTTGATGCTCCTGCTTACCTTCGCAGGAACTATTTTAATAGCTCATATATCGTATACTTACTTTGAGCTTTACTTTTTAAAATTGAAAAATAAATTTAGAAAATGACTTTAATTAAATCTATATCAGGTATACGCGGAACAATTGGCGGCCTACAGAGTGAAAACTTAACTCCAATCGATGCTGTAAAATACGCAGCTGCATACGGTAGTTGGGTAAAGAAACAACGCAACAAAGAAACACATAGAGTAGTGGTGGGTCGTGATGCCAGGATTTCTGGTGAAATGATTCAGCAATTGGTTATGAACACCTTAGTAGGGATGGGTATAACGGTAATAGACCTAGATCTTTCTACCACTCCTACAGTTGAAATGGCCGTAATGATGGAACACGCCGACGGTGGAATTATACTTACAGCTAGCCACAATCCAAAGCAATGGAATGCTCTTAAATTATTGAACAATAAAGGTGAGTTTTTAAATGCTGCAGCGGGACAAGAAATTCTTGATATTGCTGAAGGAGGAAATATAGAATTTGCAGAAGTTGATGACTTAGGCGAAATTCATAAAAACGATGCCTATATAGATTTACACATCGATGAAATTTTAGATTTACCTCTAGTAAATGTCGATGCTATTAAAGCTTGTAAGTTTAAAGTAGTGGTTGATGGTGTTAATTCAACAGGAGGAATAGCGATACCGTTATTATTAGAAGCTTTAGGAGTAGAGCCAGTAAAATTGTATTGTACTCCAAACGGTCAATTTCCTCACAACCCAGAGCCTTTAAAAGAGCATTTGGGCGATTTGATGAAAATGGTAGTAGATGAAAATGCCGATTTCGGAATTGTAGTAGATCCAGATGTAGATCGTTTAGCTTTTGTTGATGAAAAAGGTGAAATGTTTGGGGAAGAATACACTTTGGTAGCTGTTGCTGATTATGTTTTAAAACATACACCAGGAAACACTGTTAGCAATATGTCTTCGTCTAGAGCCTTACGCGATGTTACCGAAAAACACAACGGAACTTATACGGCTAGTGCAGTTGGGGAGGTGAATGTGGTTGAAATGATGAAAGAAACCAAGGCTGTAATTGGCGGTGAAGGTAATGGTGGAATAATTTATCCAGAATTGCATTACGGTCGTGATAGCTTGGTAGGAGTAGCTTTATTCTTAAGTCATTTGGCGGAACAAAAAATGGCTGTTAGCGAACTTCGTAAAACATACACCTCATATTTTATGAGTAAGAAGAAAATTGAGCTTACTCCAACATTGGATGTAGATGCAATTTTAAAAGCTATGGAAGCCAAGTATGCATCAGAAGATATCAATACCATAGATGGAGTTAAAATTGATTTCCCTGAAAATTGGGTACACTTACGTAAATCCAATACAGAGCCTATTATTAGAATATATACCGAAGCCAAATCGCAAGAAGAAGCAGATAGCTTAGCCGATAAGATTATTGCTGAAATTAAAGCAATAGCTAATATTTAGTAAACATCATAGATTAAATATTAATGGCCCCAGTTGGGGCCATTTTTTTATGAATTTAATTCCCTCAATTCAATATAAAGAAGATTCTTAATCAAGATGAATCGAGCATTTTAAGTTTATTTCTTTGTGAATGGAATAAGCGTAGGCAATTCTTTTTGATAGGTTTCATATTGTTTGCCAAGTGCTTTTTTTAAGTGTTTTCTTAGCCTCCCGAGTTTTCTAAAGTCCATTTCAGGTATTTTTCTTTTAGCTCTTTACCTTTTTCGTTTATTCTAACAATTGTGCTATTGTCTTGATAATTTTTTAGTGTAGTAATCACCACCGGTTCCGGAGCCAATACATACGAAATAGTTTGACTATTTTCAATCTTGACTCCCTATATAGGATAATAACCATCACATTCAGGAATCTTCCATATTATCTCTTTTCCTAATTCTAACCTACTACTATTTTCTGAAATAAGGTACTTACTTATTACCTCTGGCTTAACAATTTCATTAAAAATTTCTTCTAAGGATTTACTATATGCCCTCCCTATTCCAATTTTAAAATCAGCCCTTGTCAGAAAATGTTGAGGGGTAAGTTTCTTTTAATTTATTTCTTCAGGTTATGTTAAATTTCAATATTTGTAGATACAACCAATTTGTATCTATTATGAAATTTACTGCTATATTCCTTTTTATCTTTTTTATTGCTCTTGTAGAAAACACCCATGCACAATATATCAGTGGGGTATATCAAGGGGAACAGACTAGTGGAAATTATGGAGCTAAGGCAGTTAAAACTGTGCCGAATGACGGTTACATTATGGTAGGAAGTAACACGATGAGAATTCCTGAAAACAAAGATGAAGTTTATATTCTTAGAATTTCAGACAGTCTCGAACCAAAATGGTCTAAGACCGTTAAGATAGAAGGAAAGGTGTGGGGAAATTCTGTAGAGCTTACACCAGATGGAGGGTTTATCATTGCTGGAACTTCGGAGGCTAAATTCACTGAAAAAAAATCTATTTATCTGTTGAAGTTAAGTTCCGCTGGAGAAATTGAATGGTCGAAAAATTTGAGTGAAATAGAAGGAAATCAAGAAGGTAATGCAATTAAAGCAACCGAAGATGATGGGTTTGTTATAGTTGGTTCTACTCAAATAGTAGGTGAAGGTAAAAATGTATATATCGTTAAGTTGGACAGTGAGGGAGAGGTTGAGTGGAGTAATAGTATTGGTGGGCTTGGAAATGATATAGCACATGCAGTTGATACCACCTTAGATGGACAAGGAGGCTATATAATAGCTGGAGAAACAGACTCTTTTGATGTAAATCAAGGTTCAGCCGATAGTTATATTGTTAAGTTAGATTCTTTAGGAAATCTTGAATGGTCTACGCTAATTACCCCTTTTCAATGGAGTAAAGCTTATGGCGTAGTTGCTATTCCTGGAGATGGATATGCCGTTGCAGGGAGACTATATCCAAATGGTTATATTGTGAAATTGGATGCCTATGGAAATTTAGAATGGAGCAATAAGTACGTTAATCAAACTCATTATTCAGGCTTTCACGATATTGACTTAATCGGTAATGGCAATTTGGTTGCTAGTGGAGTTGCGTCAGGAGGAGTGAGTTTTTTAATGGTAGAATCTAATGTAAATGGCGACTTTGTACAAGGAAATCAATATTTTGGGCAAGAGAAATTTGCAGCCTTCGCCTCAGCGCCAACCGATGATGGGGGCCTTATTACTGTTGGAACTAAAAATGCTAGATATAACGAGTGGGGGGATCGGGTTTTTTATGTAAAGCAAACACCATCTCTTCTTACTTGCGAATCTTTAATTCCAGTTTATTCTTATGACGATATACCTGGTGTTGCGAGACGTTCGGGAGGAGTTGTAACCAAAGGGGGAGCGAGTTTAACAGATGTGATGTCTATAGAAGGTGAAGGATTCGATATATTTCGTCGTTGTAATTCGTTAGGGAAGTTAGATCACTCTAAATTGGAGTTTTCTATATATCCCAATCCTGCATATGGTTTCTTTTTCATTAATTCAGAAGCTCTAATATACCGAATTGAAATAACAGCCCTAGATGGAAAGAAAATTTATTCGTCCGAAGTGCGGAACCACTCAGTTTCTGTTAGCACGCGAGATTTTTCAGCAGGTATGTATCTCGTAACTATTCATTCAGAAGCTGGAAGCAGCACAAAGAAAGTGATGGTTTCTAAATAAGGCATCGTACTCTCTACTTGTTGTATTTAGAATTTTGTTATTTGTCTGCCGCGTGGAAGTTTCACTTTAACCGAATAATATCTAGAAGTGCTATTTAGTATTATTTTGCTGTTTTCAGATGAATACTAAACCTGTACTTAAAAGCCATGAAAAGTCTAAGCACTACGGTTACTTATGGACTCGATTTGCTATTATCATTATGAAGGAGGATAAATAGAAATATGTATTTGTAATTTTGATGATGTTGATGCACCTAGGCATTAACCATTCCTTCGAAAACCTATTCTACAGGATTTTGAATTTAAATTAGAGCCTTAGATTCTAATATCATTTATTCACATTAAATTATTTCTTGATTTTCGCTAATATTTCTCTAAGTTCTGTTTCTTTCTGCGTTCCGGTTAGAAATTTTTTTCCATTCAGAAGTTCTATAGCTAAACCTCTATTTCCTTTAATGTTGTAGACAGTTCCATATTTTGTACCAAGCCGGATGCCCCATCCACCTACAAATCCGTAATTAACTACTTCAGCACTTTTTACATCTTTCCAATTTACTTTTTTCTTGACAAAGGGGAAGAAACGCATTCGGATTTCATTTTGGTCAATAATAGTTTTTAGTCGCATAAATCAAAACAAAGTAATTAAGCCAAAAATGAAAATAGAAAAAATAATGAGCCCTAAATCGGACATAGGATTATCACCAAATTTTTCCTCGATAATTAATTGTTTATAAATCCCTATAATGGGTAATACTCCAATTCCGATTAAAATTAACCAAAGCCACCATTGTGTGAATTTTTGTTCTTCTTTGAAAACGATCTTCATATTCAATTAACTAATAAGGTTAAAATAAAAACACTTAAGTTTATATAGAATTAAATGTAAGGAATTTTCGAATGAAAATGGGTGCTGTAAACCTTAAACTAACGCAGATAAAGCCTAAAATATTCTATCCAGCTAATTTTAATAAATGTCTTATGATTTTCTTTTTTCCAATTCTTGAACTGCTAATTTCAGAATTTTTATTTGTCCGTAAATATTATTCCACGGTTCAGCATTAATTTGAAAAGTTTCTGTTTTTTTTCCGAAAGAGTTTTTATACTTAACGACAAATCCTTTAAAGTGATCCAATTCAATAATTTCACTAGTTTTTAGTTTTAGTTCTTTTCTACCACCTAAAATGGAATAACTTATTAGGCTTATCTGATCTCCATTAACACCTATTTCAAGTAATATTTTCTGTTCCTTTATTGTTAAGTACATCGGATAAATTAATAATATCAACCAGGTATACCATTCAATTCGCTTAACGGTATTGAATAAATATATAATCAAGCCAACTGTTATAATATTGACCAGTAATCTCCAAAGTATTGATATTTTTAGGTTATGTATTAAATGGTCATTCATATCTAAATTCCTGAGTTTTAATTAGTGCCGAAGTATAGAATAAGGTGCATTTGAAGGATATTATTTGCATTTCTGTATTCCTTTCATTTTTCTAAGTTGCCGTTATTTAAATACTTAACATTATTTGTAAAATTAAAATCTGTTTTGTTATTTTATACGTATCTGTTCAAATCTGTAAAATTAAAATCGGGAAATATCTGCTACATCGAGTATGCCTTTTAAACTTCATAAGTTTGTAATATGAAGTCCATATTGATCAAAATGCCGAATTAAATAAGCTTTTTCTTTTGGGGATTTGAAATAAAACGGAATAGAAAACTCGATGTAATCAGGAAAAAGTTTACCCTTAAAATTAGTAAAAGAAGTTTCCCCATCTCTGAATTTGACTTTGAAACTAATATAGTTTTCTTCTTGCTTTAGCCATATACCTATGTCTTCATTAAACTCTCCTTTTTTAATAACGCCATAATTATATTGATGATTATAATCAACGGCTGTGTAAGTGATTTCTTTCGTGATTTGAGCTTCATTATTCACCCACACAAGAGGTGTAAAAGGAAAGGTCCATGCACCCACATAGGAATAATATCCACTGCTTAGCATTTCAAATGTTTTTTTAAAGAAGTTAGGATGTGAAAGTTTTTCTTCCTCCCAACTACCGGAAATATCTAGCTCGTCCGGCCATAGGTAATGTGCCAATTCGGGAATAAATTTCACACATTCTTGCTTTACTTCTCGTTCTCTTTTTTGCATCCGCAAGGACTTTTCATAATAAGGAGATTCCTTGTCCTTAATAACTGAATAGTCAAATAAACACAAATTCTTTTTTTCTTCTAAACAAGTGAATAAATAACCTCTATGATATTTTGATAATGAGAAGTAGTTTTCCTTGTAAAAATAAAACACAGTAGTTTCAATAAAAGATTCTCTGATACCTGGACCTTTTTTAGTAACTAGTGCAAAGGAATAATCACCAGGCGGAGGAAACTTACCTTTTTCCCAAGTGGCTGGAGCGGTTAAAACAAAACTTCGTCTATTTTCTTGAAAGGGAGCTACAAACTTATTTTCCTCCTTTTTTGAGTTAGCCCAGAAACCACATTCCTCCCATATTTCATGCATGGCTTTAATATCTTCGGGCTTGTCAGAATCCTTCAAAATACGCAGTAAATCGTATATATGGTTAGATTTTTTTAGCTCGTATATTGTTGTTTTTGCCATTATTGGATGATTGGATTTGTTAAAGTCTTGGCTTTAGACCAAATCTGTTTACCTTTCTTAAACCGTTCTTTGTATGATTGGTGGCTTGTTGATATAACCAATTTAACAAAAAAATCACAAATAGACATGAGTGAAGTGCACTGTGGAAAATAAAACCATGTGCCGTTACCTATCGGGATTGGTAAGTAGGTGAGAACTAGCCATTAATTATACACATCTTAAGTTTGATTTTCTCTAAATCAGTTAACTTAGTGTTTTAGCTGTTTTTTTATTCCAGGCTATATATCCGAATAGACCAATGGCAACTATAATCATAATTGTTACTCCTAATTTTAATCCAAAAATTGGGTTGTCATAAAATCTGTCATTAAAAAATCTAGTACTGAAAATTAACATTGATGTTGGTATAAAGGCTAAGCTAATTAAAATTGCCAAATATTTTGGATTTGAATACTTTGTTAATGTGGAATAAAGAATTGGTGCAATATGGATTTCCGAAATGCCCATAAAAAGGATTGATAACAAATAGAGGACCATATGTTTTTCAGTAAAAACGTCTGGAATTGACATTAAAACAATAAGTGAAATAGCACCAAAAATAAAACCCAAAATTAATTTGAAGAATTGCGAAGTATAGAAATATGTCCATCCTATTATTGCAATTATACCTATTGGCAAAATGAGGAGGGAATTAATTGAGTGCCAATCATTTTTAAATATTTCAATGGTAATAACATCTCTAAATTGAACTTGTAAGTCTATAATCCTATAATACGAGATTTCATAAATTGCCCAGAAAAGTCCAACTACCATCAGAACGATGGAAATATTTAAAATTCTTTTCTTAATAGTTAAATCGTGCTTAAATTCTTTTTCTACAACTTTTTCTTTGGTTCTAAGTATAGGAATTAAGGAGGATAACATTAATAAGCCACCGATTATAAAAGCATAATTATATCCGTATTTTTCTCCTATTAAGCCAATTAATAAAGTGCCAAGAAATGCCCCTAAATTTGTTGCCAAATAAAAAATCGAAAAACCCGAATCCAATTGTTTCTTATTGTTTAGATATGATTTCCCAAAATTTGAGATAATATTTGGTGTGTAAAATCCGTTGCCAATAACTATCAAAAATAACCCAAGATATAATCCTAATGTTGATGGAATACAAAGACAAAAAGCCCCAATTGCCTGAATCATTCCTCCTATAAACAAAGCTTTTTTATTTCCAATAACCAGGTCCCCAAGAATGGCTCCAATAATTTTTGAAAGCATAAGGGAACCCGTGAACAACCCATAAATGCTTAACGCTTCTGTACTATTCATTTTTAGGACTTCTCCAGTCATATATATAATAATCAGTAATCTTAAACCATAGTAAGATGCTCTTTCCAAAATCAACGATATACTGTAGTACAAAGTTTCTATGGAATGTTTTTGTATTCGAATTCTTTCCATTCAGAGTTTTTTGTTGATAAATTCCGTGTTTGTATCTGGATTGTTACGTTTTTTAAGCTAGTAATTTAGGAAATACAAACCATTTAAAAATGAACAAAGTGAACTATAAGAAGTGAAAATCCATGTGCCGTTAGTTATCGGGATTGGTAAGTAGGTGAGAACTAGCCATTAATTATACAGGGTATTGTAGTACGTTATTCATTCACTATTCGTTCTTGTAATTTGGAATGAGCCTTTCTTCCCTGCTAAATTCTTTTATAATGGTTAGCAATTTTCTCACCTTGATCAATAGTTTTATTTAATTCCCAATAAACACTATTCAATGAAGAAGGGCTTTAGATAATAGTCAAGTTAGTAGTTTAACAAAAAGTCTATTGGATATTAGTTAAAAGTATAATTATATGATGTTTTATTAGATGGAAAGGTTTTAGTATATGTAATTTTGTGAAATACCCTTTTTAACCCCTAAAAATTAATATCATGAAAAATACTTTACTCTTTTTTTTATTTATGCTTTTTGCATTTAAGGTTAGCGCCCAACTGCCAAAAGTTGCTTATATATATGCTGAAGCAGGTCCTGATGCTGCGCAGGCATGTGAAGACCTTGCGACTGACTTATTTGCCACAGGGCATTTCGAGATAGTAGACACATACAATGCTAGCGATAATATTGGAAATCAACCATCATTAGCACAAATAATGACCTATGATGCAGTTCTTATTCAAGGAAATTCTTCTTTTGCAGATGCTGTAGCTCTCGGTGATGATATGGCGGCCTTTGCTGCTTCTGGAGGAGGAGTTATACTTGCTTCTTATACCTTGGATGATTATGGTACACTTTTTAATTCGAAGTTACTAGGGGAATGGCAAAATGGAGGAGAATGGCATATTGTATTAAATCAACCTCTAGATTTTTTATTTACAGTTTGTGGTGATGGTATTGGGACAATATACGAAGCTGACCATCCTGTTGTAGCACATGCAAGTGAACTAGAATTCTCCGATTATCATGCAGGTGCATTTCCTTTAAACCCTCTTGTAACAGCGGATGCAGTACGTTTGTTAGATAGTGCTACCGGCAACCCAATTGCTTATGCTTCAACAACTTTACCTAACAGGCTTGACCTCGGTATTTTTATGAGAAAACCTGCCGGATGTAGCTGGGATGGAATTTTTAATGTATCAAACTTTCTTGCAGATGCTTTTTACTATGTAATAGGTGAGGGGTTAAGTGTTAACGACAACAATATCGAGGATTTTACTTTTTCTCCCAATCCAGTAAATGATAAAATCGATCTTTTATCAGTAGAAAAAATCAATAACGTAGAGATTTACTCCGTATTAGGTAATAGGGTTTTTGAACAAAGTAATATGTCTACAGCATCGGCACAACTAGACCTTTCTAACTTGGTCGCTGGAATATATTTAATGAAAATTACTGTAAACGGACAAATTGGTACTTACAAGATTATTAAGAATTAACAGTAAGTCGATACTATTTTAGGTCACTAGTATCTGATTAAGATTTTTTAAAAGCGGGATTTTCTTTTAAGGATTCCCGCTTTGGTTTTTATTTTCATTTTAAGGTTGAAAATTTAAATTTCATATCAGATGATTTAAAGAATGAATAAGTGTATATGATTATCTACCTGGAATTTAAAATGTCATTTTTACACCTATTAATTTTAAATATAAAATCACGATTTAAATGCTCCGAAACTTGCCTCGAAATCAATTCGTTTTTTTCTTTTAATTCTTAATGAGCTTGCCTAGAGGTAGTTTGCAAATTCAAAAATTATATTCCATTCTTCATCAGATTAAAAGTATTTTATCGGTTTCTTCTTAATTAACCACAACGGAAAAGGAGAAGTGACTAAATATTACTAAATTCTAAATTACCCCATAACCCAGATTTTTACAAGTACGATGTTAGGCAATGCTATTTTTATAATCTGCCAAAACACTTAATTGCTCCGTGTTCCCTGTTTTAATTTGATGGTCTCTGTCAAATTGAATTTCATTTTTTAATTGTATTGCTCTAGGGATTATGTTTTTAAATCTAACCGGTGGTATATTCAAGCTATTACGAGTCTCTTTATCAATAAGATAATTGGCGATGCTTCGGTGGATATAGCCCATATTCCTCTTAACGATATCCAGTTTTAATAGACTGATGGGCGTATTCTCATCCAAAAGTGAATTGGTCAGTATCATAGAATCTTCGTCGGGAGCGTTCTGATACTGTGTCCAAAATTTAAAGAAACCCAAAGCCTCCTCCTTATTATTTGGGATAATGTCCAAAGGTACCCCCAAGAGATAGGTTACATATTTCCACAAGTGGAATATTCCTTTTTCTTCCTCTTGGGAATATTTAAAATTGAGCTTTTTCAGACCAAAAAGATAGTAAACAGTAAAGGCAATATTAGTGGCTACCATATCAGCATAATTGATGGCGATACCATACTTCTCCCGATCCCAGTGCGGCATTTTTTCCTGAATCATTAACCGAGAAGCACTATGCACCAACCTCGTGCTCAAACACGCATTGAGGCGCCTGTTTTGGGAGTCTGCTGCCGTTCTTGAGACATTCACCCAAAAGTTTAGAGTATTATGAAGGCGGGTAACTGCACCTTTATCCAAAGAGCCTGTCGCAACAAGAGGTTTTGTAAGGTTTGCAAAATTATATCCGCCCAACAGAGCAAAGTTTCTTAAAACCAAAAGTCCTATTAAACCGCTTCGTTCAGATAATTCTGAACCTACTTTTATTAGTTTTTCATCTAACCAATCTGGTTTTTTTTCTAAGTTTTTCTTAAAATCGAGGTAATCTTGTGGTAGATTTTCGTCTGTGCCACTGTGTAAGGATTTCATAATGGTTTTGAAATCGTTATTTTTCATCCACTTTTTAACCAAAACATCTACTTCTTCATCATATTGATAGAAAAGATTTGAGTTATTTTGACTTGTAGGCACATCTTTTCCCGCCCATTCTATGAAATTTTTCCCATTGCCATCTTTCCAAAAATTCACATTTGTATTATTTAACTTCATTGTCATACGGTTTTTCTATACTATCGTTTAACCATTACACACGGCTTATTTTTGATTTTTAAAATTACTTAAATAAAATATAATAGCTAATACTGCCATTGAACCAAAAGCGATATGAAATGCGTAAGTCAAATTAAATTGACTAATTATCAATGCAATAATCAATGGGGAAACAAACTGACAGAAAAACAACATAGACGACATGGTGCCTATTATTTTTCCTCTATTTGAAACAGGAACATGTTTTATGAGCCATACATTGCCGTTTGGAAGCAATAGTCCAATTCCAAGACTCGAAATGGTTAAGCCTGAGATTATGCCAAAATAGCTTTTATTAAATGCCATTATAAAATAACCAATGGCCATTAATAAGAAGGCAAGACTAAAAAGTGATTTGAATGGGATTTGCTTTTTTATTTCTCCGTTCCTAGGCGATTGCATCGCGTGGTCTCTAAAGCTTTAATGTAGTAATATTTTAATTATTATTTTTTCTTTATTCGATATCCGCTATTGCCTTTCTGTATTTAGGTCGGGTAGCTGGGCTTTTTATTGAACTGTAGGAGAGGACTCGTGCGGTAGCGGGGTAATTTGACATTAAAATTATCTTATTTTTTTACTCAATTTTTTCATTTTGAATGATAATTCAACTAAATCGGTTAGAAGCATATGAACAGCATCTTCACTTAAAACGCCGCGTTTAAGATCTTGAGGGACCTCCCCCCTCTTCTCAGCCATAACATCTTTCATATATTGAGATTCATAATATTTCTTTAATATCTCTAAATCTTCCAAAGATTCGGCAAGTTCATTCATTGCTTTATCAGATTTTTCAACGACGATTGTGAGTTCGTCTAATATGTTTTCCATTTTTGTAATACGGTCTATTATATTATTCATAGGTAGATGTTTTTTAATTTTTATTTTTATTTCACAAATCTGTGATTTTAAATTTGTTAAGTTATAGAATGCGCAGGTTTTTTTGGTAATGACTTATCCTAAAATATGGCTACAGGTTAAATTAGCAATTATTTTCGGTTTGACACAGACTAAAGCAATTACAATTAGATTCTAGCCTGCCCTGAGCGCAGTCGATTGGTAGTCGAATCTGCCGACACGAGTGTAACGAACTGGCAAAGCAAATTGCGGTTATAGCTTGTTAGGGAACGTTTTTATCCACGTGTTGCTTTATTTCGCTCAGTTCTTTCTCTTTATTTTCTTTTTCTTCTTCGATATCAAAATCATTTTGAAGACCGAGCCAGAATTTTGCAGAATTCCCAAAATATTTGCTTAATCGTAAAGCTGTGCCAGCCGTAATTCTTCGGTTTCCTTTAATAATTTACGAAATTCTGGTTTGAGGTATTTTCAAGTCTTTGGAAAGTCGGTATGCGGTGATTTCCAACGGCTCAAGAAATTCGTAATTCAAGATTTGTCCAGGATGTACATTTGCTAACTTTTCCATTTTTATATTTTTTAATGATAATCAATTACCTGCTCGTCCGGCAGGCGGGTTTGCACTTCGTTTGCGTTTCCTTTATCCCAAATGAAAATAATCCGCCATTGTTTATAAATTCGAATACTGTAAAATTTGCTTAATTTTCCGGTCAGTTTTTCCAGTTGGTTGGATGGTGGAATTCTCTTATCGGAAATATCTTGCGATTTGTTCAATGTTCTTAATTTCCTCCGTCCAACGTTTTGAATATCAATCGGCATTTTCTTAACTCGGATTCCGTCCCAAATTTGTTCGGTTTCTTTTGAACCAAAGGATAATATCATATCTTTTTACGTTACTTACGTCAAAGGTGAGTATATTTTTGAATGTTTGCAGAATTTTTCTTCAAATGTGTACAAGTTTAGCGGCTATATGTCAGTTGCCAATCAAGGCGCACTGAGTTCTCTCGGCCATGATAAATATTATTCGTGAAAAAGAACTTCCGGCATGAATATATTTGGCAATTGCATTTATTCGCTGTTGTGTGCCGTTCAGTATTCTGTCAAGATCAGATTTTACTTTTATACCGTTCACAATCACATTTGTTTATTTTCGGCTTACGCTTATGTACGGGAACAATATGGTAGACTCATTAACTACTTGAGCAAAGGGCAGAAATTTTTTCAATTTCTTGTTTAGATTATTAATGAACATATTCATTTCTCTCACAATCAATTCATCATCTAGACCCGCTTGATGCACAAATCCATCCCGATTTAAAATAGACATGCCATGATAATTAATTTTTATCAGTTCATTATCGAGTGCTATTTCTATCATTCTCATTGTTATACGAAAACTGTCACTGCTTTGAATGGTTGCAGGCAAGAAAGTTTCCCCCCTAGACGCATTCTCCACTTTTTTATATGCTGCTCTAATTTCTATAGCGGGGTTATTTGTTGCGTCATTATATAACCTACTTATTAAAACTGTAGGATTACCTATTTCGGTTTCAGGTATTTTTCTAGACAACCAATCATTCAGCATTTTTATTAAACTTCCTCTCATTATATATAGATTTTCGATTTAAAAGTAATAATAGCCGTTTCTTTGCGATGGCTACTATCACGGGAATGGCACACAACGTTACGTATATGAGCTGTGGCGTGTCTCGTCACGGACAATTGCAAACAATCACTAGCATTGGAAAATCCGCTCCCGATAGCTATCGGGATTCTAAGTAGGCTAGAACTAGCAATAAATTATATACGGCTTTAGAATTATTTTAACAGTTCTTAATAATCTCTTTATAGATTTTATTAGATTTGTTTTGATTACAAAATAATCACTATTTGTGAACCAGCTAAAATTTAATTTTATGAATATAGACGAGATGAACAAACAGGAAATGTTTGAAAAGATTTTCAAAGAGCATATGAAAGTTGAGACTTATTCAAAATCTATTGAAAGCCTATTTAGCATTAGATCAAAAAGTAAAATTGATTTCGCTCCATACTACCAAAGGAATTATGTTTGGGACTCTCACAAGGCTACATATTTTATTGAAAGTATATTAATGGGTACGGAAATACCACCGTTAATTTTCTTTAATAGTAATGATTCAATAGAAGTTATTGATGGAAGGCAAAGGTATGAAACTATTTTAAGGTTTATGAATGGTGAATTTTCACTAACGAACAAAGGTCTAAACGTTCTTAAGCAGTTGAAAGGACTTACTTGGGATAGCTTAAGTAAAAAACACCGAGATATAATAGACGTTTTTTCTGATGCTAAGATTAGAATAATAGAATTTCGATTGGTTAATACACCTCCTTTAGATGTTCTACTTCAAGATAAAGTTAAAAAAGAAATATTTTCTCGGTACAACTCTGGAATTACTCCTTTAAAAAAGGATGAAATTGATAATGCAATTTATGACAATGACGACTTATCCAACTTCTTTAAACAACATTACAAGGATAATTTAAAAGATAAGGAACTTGTATTTAGAAATTTCTTTAAACAACCCGTTAATCCAGTTATAGACTATCCAGCTGCGAAAATAATGTCATTTACAAGAAGATCACTGGTCTTAGCATTGTATCCTATTAATTATTATGTTAGAGGAACTGGTAGAACAAATATTCTGTCTAAACTTTACGAGTATTTTTCCGATGCCAATATAGAAAATCAGCAAGCTGTACTAAAAAAATATTTTGAAAAAATAAAATTTCTTAATAAAGTCAGAAATTATTCTAAGGAAAATGACTTAGATAATAATCGGCTAGCGCTGGAATGTTTTTTGTGGGGACTTAATATTTTGGATTTAGAAGAAATTGATTATAAAGATACTAATGAGTTCATTTCAGAAATTGCAAATCATATTAATGATAATATAAGCTATTACACTTTAGTTGATTATAATTTTTCATCCGAAGTTATGTCAAGATTTCTCAGTACATCAGACTTTCTCTCCGAAAAATTTAATATCTCATTTGATAAGTATATAACAGCTGATGACAAAACTAAGAAGAAGATTAAGGAATTTAGTAAACCTGAAGAAAGTACAACAAGGTTAGCCGAATTAGAATCTCTACGTTTATCAAAACCAGAGCCAGTAAATAATTCTATTGATGACATTATGAGAGTAATGACGCGAAGAAGATATATGATTAGGCCATCTTATCAGAGAAAAGAAGTAATAAATATTAATAAGGCTTCTGCAATCATTGAAAGTATTTTATTAGGCATAAAACTACCTCCAATTTTTGTGTTTAAGAGAGCAGATGGGGTAAATGAAGTAATCGATGGACAACAACGTTTACTTACATTGTTAGGTTTTATTGGTGAAGATTACCTTGATGAGAACAACAATTTGGCGTCATCCAAGAATCATAAATTTAAACTACGAAAACTGAGAATTTTAAAAGAATTAAATGGAAGTGCATATACAGATTTAACGGAAGACGAAAGAAATAAAATTTTAGATTTTCAAATTTATGTCGTTGAAATCGATGCACTACAAAATCCATACTTTGACCCAGTTGATTTATTCATAAGATTAAACGATAAGCCTTATCCAATACGTGAAAATTCGTTTGAAATGTGGAATTCTTGGGCTAATGTAGATATTATTGGTGAAATTAGACAATTGAAAAACTCCATTGATGAGTGGTTTTTTATTAAACAAATAAAGAAGGCTAATGATAGAGACAGAATGGAAAATGAAGAACTTTTAACATCGCTTTCTTATATAGAATATTATCGTGATTCGTCATCATTTCCTAAGACAATAGATGTTTATCAGAAAACTGATAGAATGAATTCAAGAATAAGTACTAAAGGTCGAATAAGCTCTTTAATGCTTCATATTTCTGAAGACGAAGAAGCATTAAAAAAGTTTAAACGTTCAATTAAAGATGTAAAAAATAATATTAAAAAAATTAAATTCGTATTAATCGATAGGGATGTCAAAAAAGAAGATTTAGCTGAATTTCTTAAAAATGAACTAGATTTTGTTTTTAGTGGAGGCAATGTAAGTAAAGGCTTTAGAAGAAGAATACAAGATTTTTATTTTTTGTGGATTCTACTAGAGAAGATAAACTTTGAAATGGTAAAATTTCATCGGTTAGCTATTAAAAAAGAGGTGACTGAAATTATTAGTTTTATAAAAAATATACCTGAGGAATTACAAGAAAATAATTTAGGATATAAGGAATATGTAGATAAAGTTAATTCTTTTCATAAAAAGTATAAAAAAGCAAAAAGAAAAATTAAACTAAATGAAGAAGAGAAATTAGATTTAATTAAAACACAAAGAAATAAGAGTTCTTTAAGTGATGCCCCAATTTTTTTGGGCGATGAAATAGAAGTCGATCATATTGAGCCTCTTTCTATTGGTGGTGATGATATTATGGAAAATTTAGGTATTGCGCATAAGAAAGAGAACCGTCAGAAAGGTTCAAAAATGAGCTAAGAATTATTTTTCCTGTTGCATTCAAATGTCTTGTCCTGAAATATGGCTACAGGTTAATCCCGATAACTATCGGGAGATTTACGCTGTTTTTAAATATACCATATTCGGTGTTTTATAGTCTAAAGATAAATGTAATCTTATTTCGTTGTATAAATTAATTGCATTTTTTGTTGCTCTCTTTGCGTGTTGTAGGCTATCAAAGGTCTGATCTAGATAGAACTCGTCTTTTAGAATTCCGTTTACACGCTCAGCCATGGCATTTTCGTAGCAATGATTTTCTTCTGTCATGCTAATATCGATGTTGTTTCTCTTTAAAATTTGAGTGTAAACATTGCTGCAGTATTGTATACCTCTGTCGGAATGGTGAATAAGTCCAGTAGTGTTTTTAGCTTGATACAGCGCCTTGTTTAAAGCTCTTTCGCAACCTTTTAGTTCCAGGCTGTTACTTATATCATATCCTACAATTTTTCGGCTGTACGCGTCTGTAATGAGTGCCAGGTAACAAAAATCTTTTATGGTTCTAATGTAGGTGATATCGCTTACCCAGACTTGGTTTGGTCTAGTTATTTCAACATCTTTAATGATGTTTTTGTACTTGTAGAACCTGTGCAATGAGTTTGTTGTTCTTGAGCTGTATTTCTTTCTAAGTGTGAGCATATTGTGTTTTCTAAGTATGTTGAACAAGGTGTCTCGTCCTAAAATACGTCTACAGGTTATTGATTAAAATTAAGCTGCATTTTTGTGTACGTTATTAGGTGTTTTATAGTTTAAAGATAAATGTAATCTTTTAGAGTTATATAATTTGATTGCATTTTTAGTTGCTCTTTTTGCTTCTTCCACGCTGGCAAAGGTCTGGTCGAGATAAAATTCATCTTTAAGGATTCCATTTACTCTTTCTGCGAGTGCGTTTTCATAGCAATGATTTTCTTCGGTCATACTAATTGCTATTTTTTTCCGCTTTAGTTCTTTTGTGTAGACATTGCTGCAATATTGGATGCCTCTGTCTGAGTGGTGCGTTAGGTTTGTAAGTCCCTTATTGTGGTACATAGCCTTTTTTAAAGCCCTTACACAACCGGTAAGTTCTAAACTATCACTCAGGTCGAACCCTACTATTTTACGCGAATACATATCTGTTAAGAGTGCCAGGTAGCAAAATCCCTTAATAGTTCTGATGTATGTTATATCCGCAGCCCACACTTGGTTAGATCTATTGATCACAACATCTTTTATGATGTTTTTGTATTTGTAAAATCTATGATGCGAGTTGGTTGTTCTGGACGAATATTTTTTTCGCCGTATCAAGAGCTCATTGTCTCTGAGGATCCTCAATAACTGGTCTCTACCAATCTTGATGTTGTGTCGTTCAAAGTCAGTTTTCAGTGATCTCATTAGCTTTCTAGCACCTTCTCTTGGTAGGGTTCTTCGTCTTTTATGAACTATTTTCAACACTTGGTATTCTATTCTTATTCGCTTGACATAGCGTTTTTTGTATTTATAAAACGCATCACGAGTTAAGTCAAATCCCTTGCAGATAGCAAGGATGCTGAAGGATCTTTCTATTGGATTGTTTTCTATAGTTTCCATTAGGGCTTGATGTTTAGTTTTTTTTTAAGTTCTAAAGCATCTTTGTAGCCTAATTTCTTAGCGGCCACTGTAAGGTAACTATCATCTATAAGTTTATCTAGATCCTTCTTAATAAGAAGTTCCTTAAGCTGTTTAAGCTCTTTTTGCAGGGCTTTAATTCGGATAAGTTCATCATCTGTTTGCACGAGTACACGGGTGTTCATTAAATCTTTACGATTGTACTTTTTAATCCATTCATTAATGGTACTTGGCTGTATGCCATAGAGCAGTCCTACTTGTCTTTTAGAGTGATTACCCTTGGAGAGTTCATCAAGAACTTTGAGTTTAAAGCTTTCGCTGTAACGTCTTACATATCCGTCATTTTTATACATATACATTTGTTTTAGTGTATACATATTTCAGGACGGGTCAAAATGTGTGGCAACGGTTCTCGGCTTTACGAGGTAGCAAGTATTGAGCGCTAACTTTGAAACGAAGCAGAAATTTCAAATATAATACAAAAGTTTAAATCGAAGACGTTCGCCCGCTATCTTGCAAAACCGATGTTACAGGCTGGCCATCATTCAACGCTATATCTTTATTTTTACGGTTCACTGTATTTTTATTTTTTTAGAGAGGGAAAACAATATTTATTTGGGTAGTGAAGCAAGCTCTTTTGCAATTTTTGGTTTGTGTGTTGACTTCTGCGAAACGAAGTTCACGAACACCAAAATGAAATATAAACCCGTGAGTAATTGCATATGTGCTTGCTGGCGTTGCTTATTTCTTTTTTTTTAGAGAAATTAGTAAACCAACTCCTACAATAACATCAATAATATTCCATAAAGTCCTGCCTAAACTTATTTTTAATAGAGGCTGAAATAAAATCGCCAATACGATGTATATAATCATTTCTGTTTGTTTATCTTCTTTATGTGCTTGTAATGCCAAGATACCAAAACCGACTAAAGCAAGAAATCTGACGAATTGATAAAACCCATAGGGCATATCAATTAAACATAGAAAGAATAATATCGCCAAAATTATTTTTATTGTTTTGCTTTCCATTTTTATTTCTTTTTCTTAAACAAAATATTTAAAATAAGGTTTCCTAACTTACGCTCAACTCCAATTTTTGAGGTAGGGATTCCTGTTTTACGAGCAAATTTTTGCTTAACAGAGGTTATACCTAAGGCTCTTTTCCAAGAAAAGGAAAATCCATACTTCTTTTTTGCCATTTCTTTATTTATTATATCTCCATTCCATTTTGCTTAACAGGAAGGTGCTTTTGCTTAAATTCTTCAATCTTTTTGCGTGCAACTTCGTCTTGTGCTTTTGCAATTTCCGTTAATAAGCTCCTATGCAAATCATTTTCGATTTTGGTTCTTTCTTTGATTTGCTCTTGTTCAGCTAAATCTTCTATTTCTCTTAATCTTTGCTGCTGTTCTAAATATTTAGATGTTTTTTGTTCTAAGTCTTTTCTGATATCCTCCTCTTTTCGATAAATAGCCCAATCATAAGCACCAACTGGAGTCGCTATTTTAGCAACAGTAGGTAATATCTCGATTGTGAAAAACAATATGCGTATTAACCATAATAGAAAAAATATTGTTGCACCTTCGGGATCATATTGAGTTACCTTTTTAAATTTTTGAGGCGTTTGTGATACTTCAGGGTTTTCAGATTCGTTTAGTTCGTTGTTATTGGTTGAGGTTTCAATAGGTATAAGAACCTCCTTAGTTCTTTTAGCTGCATCCTCCAAAACCATAAAATTAAATACGAAACCATTTTGATTTTTAACCAATAACGAATCAATCTGATTTCTTGCACCCGTAATATTATCATCCGCTGTTCTTTCTTTATTACGATTCTTTGCTTTATCATCTAAAAGTTCCTTCTCTTTTTCGGTTAAATTCTCTCTCCAATCCTTTATAAAATCATCTTTTTGCTTTTGTAAAGCATTTAAACTTGCTTGGTCAAAAGCATTAAAGTTCTGCGTAGCTTGGGTTGCTTCATTTCGTCTTATTTCCCAAGTTCTATATTGACTTGAATTAGTGTTTTTCTTATAGATACTGTCTCTTGAATCAAAATAAGTAGGAATTGCAGACCAAGCATTTTGCCTTGCTGTAATTGCAGAATTCATTTTGGTTCTTAATGCTTCCTTTTTAGCTATTTTATTGTTTAAATCTCCCTTTATATGGTCAAATGCGGGATTGTTTTGTGGTTCAGTAAATTTACTTTCTTCTTGTACTTCTGTTAGGTCGTTATCAATTCTTTGTCCTCTATTCAAAATATCATCAATACTTTCAATTGTCTTTTGATTTCCTTGAATGGTCATAATTTTATTTTGAATAAATTCAGGCTTATGGACTTCTATATTATCCTTAAATATTAATAGTTCTAAAGGAATTGAAATAACAAACGCTATCAAAAGTGCCAAAATAGCTCTTGTAATAAATGCCATCCAAAAATTTTGTTTCTTTTTAGTCGGGTCTTTCTTTAATGTAATAACCATACTTCGGTCAATACTAAATATTAGAGTTGCCCAAATAAGCCCAAATATAATTGCTGATATCCAACTTTCTCCAAAGAAGTAGCCTGCATAGCTACCTGAACAAAAAGCTAAAAAAGATGTCATAAAGATAGTGAACCCTATTCCTGCTTGTCTATTGTAATCAGTAGGGCAATCCTTTAATACGCTAATTTCTGCACCGGATAAGAGCCAAAAAAAGTATTGTATCTTTGAGTATTTATATTTGTTAGTTGAATCTTTCTTCATAAATTTTTAAAATAGATTGATATACCGATTTTCTATCTCTTAGTATTAGAAAATAAGGTGCGATAGATATAAATAAAACCATTGTAAAAATGGCTAATGAGAATATCAAGATTATTGTTCCTTCCGATTCTGAAAACCAAGAAAGATAAAGCCCGTAAGGTCTTAAACTAAATTGCTCCCAAAAACCCAAATTCATTTTCCCTTTAATTAATAAAAGTTGATAAAGAGTCTGGTTCTCAAATAAAAAAAGAATAAAAGGTAAAGAAACAATTGCCGAAAAAATAAGTTTAAAAAAACATATTAAAATTATGGTCCCCCAGCTTAAATACCGATGAATAAATTTTAAAAGAAACTTTGACCAAAAATTGAAAATAAAAACATTAATTATCCCTAATGGAACTCCAAAAAATAGCCAATCAATTTTAAAAACCGAAGAAAAGGCTATTGTAGAAAAAAATGCAATGATAAATTGAAATGCCAATAAAGCACCAATGCCCGCTATTTCATTATAATGAATAGAGCAGTATTTCATTATAAATGCTTTATAGCCACCAATTTCCCAAAGCCTTTTTTGCAGTAAACTATATTCCAATTTTCCTATTAGTTTTAAAGATTTTAGAAATAGAACTTTTTAGACTAAATCCATTATTAGGCTTCATTGTTTTCTCAAAATCCAATTCTGATTTCGATAAAATGGAATTTGATATATTTTGAAAGTCTAAATCAAATGTTGGTATCAATTCCTTGCTGTTAGGAATTATATTTTGAATACGGGGCATAGAGGGTAAAGCCTGAACTTCTATTTCAAGTCTTTCTTGTGCTGTGAACAAATCATTGCTTGCTTTTAAAAATAAAACTGTGTTTCTTTTAGGTTTAAGTTTTAAATCTGTTTTTCCTGTAACATCAATGTCAGACTGATAATTGCTTGTTAAGGTTAATTTAGAAGCATTTTCTACCTCCCAAGAAAGAGTAATGGGTAAGCTTTCTACAACGAAATTTAAATTAGATTGAAATGAATTTATTTTTACTAGTTTAAAAACTTCAACGGTTAATTCTTTTTCGAAAGTTGTTTTGCCGTCTAATGCGGTTGCCATTAGTTTATAGAGAGTAGTTTCATTTGGAGATATCGTTAATTCTCCTTTTTGCTCAATAGATTCTGTATTGCCGATGGATATTATTTCGACTTTTTTAGAATTTAAAACTTCCCAATTCAATTGTGTTTCTTTGCCATATTCCAATTTTCTATGTTGTGAAATGAAGGCTTTTATTTCAGGTAAAGGAAAAACAGTTATTAGAATTTCTTTTTCTATTTTACCAAAAGCATTCTTAGCTATGAGTGTAAGTTTGCTTAGATTTTTAATCTTAATTTCACGAGCACCTTTATTACTAACATAACCGATTTCAGTTATTTCAACTTCATCAGAGTTACTAACAGACCAAGATATTTCTACTTCACTTCCTATAAGTGCCTCTTTTTTATTAATTGAAAAAGATTCTACAACAGGAGGGGAAAGATAGTTTTCAAAAGGCTTTAGATTGAGATAATTTAATTCTTTTATATAAAGGTCAAGGACACGAACTAATGATTTAACTGAATTAGATAATTGGTTTAGCTCTTTGTAAATAGTAGACTTTTCAAAATTTTTGAAATCTGATTCACTAAATAAAAGATACTCGGTATCTTTAACCTGGTATTTTTCCCATAATTCAGGTTTTTCAATAAGAGCAAGAATAGAGAGGTAAATTACTAGCTCTGAAAAATAGTCTGATTTCAGTGAGGCTTTTGATGTTTTGAAGCGTGATAAATGTTGGTAGCCTTTTTTGCCTGTGACCAACTCTTTTTTTCCTTCAATATCGGGAATACAGATGGAGTCATAATCAACTAATTTTATATCCCCGTTTTTGTCTATCATTAGGTTTCCGTGCTGTAAATCTCCGTGTGAAATTTGATTTTCATGCAAGGTTTGGCACATCTTCAAGAAATCATCCGCAAAAGTTTTTAACTTCTTTTTATTTTTTAAATTCTGATCAATATATTCTTTTAGCAATAAGCCCTCGATCCATTCCATTCTTATGGTATCTACAAGAGTTCCATTGACTAAAAGAGCTTTTTCATCATATATGAAATCTGCAAAATAAGGCAACCTCTTTTCACCTAAATATTTAGAAATTAGCTGAAAACGGGTTTTGTTTTCACCTATAGGAACGTGCCAAACACGAAACGCCCATTTTTTATTATTATGCAATAATTGAAAAACCATATTGAAGCCACCTACATACGAAAATGGTTTACCGTTTGAATTTATTCTTGCTATCGCTCCGTTAAGCTCTGGAATCTTTAAAAATAAATCTAAATTCTTTATTGCAGTAATAATACCTTGAGTGCTTATTGTCATATGTCTCAAAATTTATTTAAGATATCTTGAGCAGAATTACTCTTGCTTATTTTAGTTGTTTCTAAAGGTTTTTTGTCCCATTTTTTCATTATTCTCTCAATCGGTAGGAGTTTAACTTGATTGTTCTCCACAGCAAATCCATATTTAGGTTTTATGCTTTCAAATTTATTAATAAAGCGTGAAGTAGTTTGTGGTTGATTATTTATGATTATAATATTTTCATCATTAAATCTAGCTTTATAAGTCCAATTATACGAGCCTGTTATAACCGTTTCATTGTCGATTATACAAAATTTATTATGCATTAATTTATCTCTTGAGCCATCGGATAACTTTCCGATATAACCTACATATCCATTGTGTTGGAGTAATTTTTTAAAGTCAACTTTGGAATTTCTATTAAATTCGTGGTTGGCTATAATGATGGATACTTTTATACCTTTTTTTTGAACGTTTAGGATAGTGCGATAAATTTCAACATCCGTAAACCAAGCAACGCAAATCTTTAATGATTTTTGAGCCTTTGAAATTTCATTGATAATTTCCTCGTGGATATTTTCAAAATAAACCTCTGTCATTTTTAAAATTTGTCTGTTATATTTTTTGCGTCAGGAGTTTTTATTTCTTTTCTGGAAGGTGGATTGGGTTGTTTATCCCATTTGTCCATTATGTTTTCTTTTGTAACCTCCATTTTATCTACTAACAGATTTTCTAAAGGTTCTAAGCTTTTAATGTCATTAATTTGTAATTGATTAATTAGTTTTTGAGTTAGGTCAATAATGTCAGAGTTTCCTGAATTTATAAGGTTATTGATTAATTTAGATTGGTTAGGATTGGCAAAATCGTCTCTTGAGAAAAGAATATCTTCTGTTTCATAATAATTATCCCACAAATCAGGTTGGTTCTCATAAACAAGCAATGAAAGATAAATTACCAATTCAGAAAAATAATCGAGTTTTGAATTGATAAGCCTATTGTTTTGGCGAGCAGGGTGCTGGTACCCTGGCAATCCTTTTATTGTGTCAGTCATTCCTTCTAATGGTGAAATATACATTGAATCATAATCGATTACTTTTACATTTCCATCGCTATCAACTAATATATTTCCGTGTTGTAAGTCCCCGTGAGCAATGTTTTCTTGATGAAAATACTGCACCATTCCTTGAAAATTCTTTCTTAAAGACGTTATTAATTGCGGTTTGCTAAAAATGTTGTCATTAATAAATTCTTTTAATGGTTTCGCATCGACCCAATCCATAACTACAATTGGATAAATTTTACCATTTATCAATATTGCATCATCTAAATATTTAAAGTCGCAGAAATATGGACTATTTAGTCTGTCTAAATAACCCGATATTTCTTGACTTCTTTTTTTAGCGTCACCAATATCTGCAATCCAACAACGTATGGCTACTTTCTTAGAATCCTTTGTGTGAAATGGAAAAACAGTAGTATATCCACCTGAATATTGTATAACTCTGGAACCATTTTGAATAACCGAACCTCCAATTAGTTCATCCACTTTATAACTTACCTGCGGATTTTTCATTGCGGTAACAATATCAGTCCTTGATGGGTATTTGTCTGCCATAATTTAAAACTTATCAATTATGGATTGAGGCCTTTCTTCGTCTCCATCCTGTTTTTTCTCGTTTCTTGTTTGAGGTTTCTCTTTTTCCTCTTCCTCTTTTTTGGGTTCGTTTTCCTTTATGATAGAATCGGTGTTTTCAATTTGATTTTCAATTTCTTCTTGTGATTTGTTGTTTTCCTCTTCTAACTCTGAAATTTCTTCATGATTCTCTGGAGTCTCTGGTTCTGTATCTTTTTGATTAATTTCTTCTGAGACAGAACTTAAACTGGAAGATATTTCTAATTTTTCTTCGTCTTCTTTTTTTTTCTCCTCCTTTTCAATCTCCTTTGATTGAATTTCAATTAAATTCTTTAAGTTGGAAACTTCTATTTCAGAAAATGATACTTTTTGTTTTCTTGTATTCGATACTTCAATAATCAATAGAGCACTGTCATCATTATGAAGTCGATTTGCTTTTCGTTCATTATCAATAGTCTCTAAAAATTGTTCTTGGTTTTTGATATTCTCAATAGTTGTAATAGCATTTTCTATTCCTTTACCTTGTAGAAACCATTCGGCTAGAGCATCAGTCATTAAATAAAATGTTCCATCTCTTAATTCTTGCCCCTTGATTTTTCTGCTATTTCCTTTATGTGAGTCACCAATGCTTGATAAGTAATCAGGATAATTGTCAAAAACGAAAGGCTCATCTTTACTTGATAGCTTTATCGCATCTTTATCAAAATCTTGACAGTCTTTGGGAACAAAAAATAAGAAACTATCACCCAATGCTTGTGCAATCCATTTTTTTTCTTTGGGAAGGAATTGTAAACCTACAAAAGTCGCTAATCCTGGTGTTTTTCTATTATAGGCGTTTCTTGTAAAGTACATTGTGTCAGGAGATTTGACAATTTCATCTACTTTATTTTGCCAATGTTCTTGGCTAGAAAGGATAAAATCTTCTTCTTTCCACGTATCTTTTTCTACATATCTTTCTACTAAAATTCGTGACCAAAATTTAGGGAAAAATGAGCGAGAAACGCCATCAGAAATAGCAAATTTGAGATTTTCTGTACTGAAAGCATAGTGATCTGCGCAATCAGAATACAATTCAGATTCTTTGCTGGTTATAAACCCCTTTAGTTTTATCTTCATTAAAAATTGAATGAAAAGGTTAAATAATTCTGTCTGTACCTCCTGAAGAACCGAAGTTTATAAACTTAATTAATGTTTCTGGTCCTGCATTGGATACGAACCCTCTTGAATCTGCTCCTACTTGGAAATCGTGTTTTCTAGCGGCTTCCTTATAACTATCGGGAACCTTACTTGAAATTTCAAATAATACCTTTGCCTCATCATAAGGAAGATTATTTGCATTTTCTTCAAAGCTTATTTCTTGCCCACCATCTCCAATATGAATGTTGAAAATTAATGGATTCCCATCATCGGTATTTACGCTCATTAAATCCTTTCCAACTGTTATCGTTTTATTAGGTTCATCACCGTTATTTCCTTCATATGGTAAGCCATCAGAAATGTTAATGACAACTGGTGCAGGGTTTTCAGGCTTTTTACTAATCCAACCTTCAATAAGTTGTTTAGCAAATTTAAGAGCTTCACCCATAGGCGTTAGACCATGGGCTACAGGCTCAACAAAAATCGGCAATTCTTCGTCAATTTCAACTAGTCCACCCGCACCATCGGAGACTTTCTTTTTTATTTTTTCTAATTTTAAAGGACTATTAGAAAACTCACTTAGATAATCTGAGCGAATGTCATCTACCGAATTCCCACCGCCTCCACCATATCCGATTAAGGAAATAAAAACTCTATCTTTAACCTTATCACCATCCATATTGGTATTGATGATTTCGTTAATAGTGCGATTTATTACTAACGCTGTAAATTCTGCTTTTGTTCTACCATCAGCATAATCTTCGGACATTGAACCTGATTGGTCGATTAGGAATATGATATATCCTGGGTGTGCCGAACTCCATTGTTTTGAATTGTTACTCATATTTATTTGGTTTTAAAAATTCACTGTTTTTTCTTCTTTTTAATTATTCATTTCTATTAATTGCGTTGCCAAAAAAAATAAAAATACATTTCTTCCATCATCTTCATTTATTCTGTTCGTCTGGCTTGCCTGTAAAGGTATCATGTATGAGCAGTTGGGGATTTTTATGCTTTGACTTTTCGGATTAGCACTTACCTTTATTTTATGTTTATACGTTCGTTTTATCACTTAATCCCCAATTTCTTATACACAACTTAAGTTTGATTTTTACTAAATAAGTTAATTTTAAGTATTAATCAGAAAGAACAAAAGAGCGGAGTAAGGTTACTATATACGGTGAAGCTTTAGACTTCGACAACATTGATAATCC
>NZ_JACJVM010000004.1:0-80919 GCF_014212065.1 Aequorivita sp. 609
TTCACTACTTCCCCAGCATCAATATCTACCTGGGTGATTGCGTAGCTCGCTTCATATATCCAAGTTTCTGTTACATCAAGCTCTCCATCCCCATCAGTATCTCCACTTATTGGACCGGCTAATGGACCTCCTAATAATGGGTCGTCTACTATGATGTTAGACAGACTTACATTTCCTTGGTTAGTTACTGTAAAAGTATATGTGATAGTCTCATCAACATTAGTACAACCATCATCGTTCTCATCATTGAAAACTCCTGTTTTTACAATCGCAATTACAGGGTTTTGACAAAGTTCGATAACTGTCGGCTCGTCGTTTCCAATTGTCGATCCTGATAAATCAGATACTGTACTTTGGTCTGGAGCTGTTCCAGTAGCTGTCGCTTGGTTCACTACTTCCCCAGCATCAATATCTGCCTGAGTGATTGTGTAGCTGGCTTCATATATCCAAGTTTCTGTTACATCAAGCTCTCCATCCCCATCAGTGTCTCCACTTATTGGACCGGCTAATGGACCTCCTAATAATGGATCGTCTACTATGATGTTAGACAGACTTACATTTCCTTGGTTAGTTACTGTGAAAGTGTATGTGATAGTCTCATCAACATCTGAACAATCGTCACCGTTCTCGTCATTAAAGATTCCAGTTTTCACAATCGCTATTGCAGGGTTTTGACAAAGTTCGATAACTGTTGGGTTGTCTCCTACATAACCATCATTGTTAGAGATGTCGGTTACTTCTGCACCTGCTGGTGTTGTACCAACTACTTCCGCAGAATTTGTAAATGTTCCATTATCTATATCTGCTTGTATGATGGTATAACTTGCTGTAAATGTAGTAGTGTCCTCTTCACCTGGTGCCAATGTGATTGGACCTCCTGATACAGTAACGCCTCCAACTAAATCACTTACCATTACATCGGTTAGGGTAACATTTCCAGTGTTCTTAACGGAGAAGCTATAATTGATTACATCACCAACCTCTAGTGTTGAACATCCTGTAGTTGGATCTACTTCAACATCTGAAGTTTTGATAAGAGCAATACTTGCATCTGTACAAATAGTTATAACTGTTGGGTTGTCTCCTACATAACCATCATTGTTAGAGATGTCGGTTACTTCAGCACCTGCTGGTGTCGTACCAACTACTTCTGCAGAATTTGTAAATGTTCCATTATCTATATCTGCTTGTGTGATGGTATAGCTTGCTGTAAATGTAGTAGTGTCCTCTTGACCTGGCTCCAATGTGATTGGACCTCCTGATACGGTAACACCACCTACTAAATCACTTACCATTACATCGGTTAGGGTAACATTTCCAGTGTTCTTAACAGAGAAGCTATAATTGATTACATCACCAACCTCTAGTGTTGAACATCCTGTAGTTGGATCTACTTCAACATCTGAAGTTTTGATAAGAGCAATACTTGCATCTGTACAAATAGTTACAACTGTTGGGTTGTCACCTACATAACCATCATTGTTAGAGATGTCGGTTACTTCTGCACCTGCTGGTGTCGTACCAACTACTTCTGCAGAATTTGTAAATGTTCCATTATCTATATCAGCTTGTGTGATGGTATAGTTTGCTGTAAATGTAGTAGTGTCCTCTTGACCTGGCTCCAATGTGATTGGACCTCCTGATACGGTAACACCACCTACTAAATCACTTACCATAACATCGGTTAGGGTAACGTTTCCAGTGTTCTTAACAGAGAAGCTATAGGTAATAACATCACCTGCCTCTAGTGTTGAACATTCTGTAGTCGGATCTACTTCAACATCTGAAGTTTTGATAAGTGCAATACTTGCATCAGTACAGATAGTTACAACTGTTGGGTTGTTGCCTGTATAGCTTGAGTTATCTGATTCATCATCCACTTGGGTGTTGCTAGGCGTTGTACCAACTACCTTCGCTGTGTTCTCAAACTCACCAGCGTTAATATCTGCTTGTGTGATAGTATAACTTGCTGTGAATGTAGTAGTGTCCTCTTCACCCGGTGCCAATGTGATTGGTCCTCCTGCTACAGTAACGCCACCTACTAAATCACTTACCATAACATCAGTCAGGGTAACGTTTCCGGTATTCTTAACTGAGAAGCTATAGTTGATTACATCACCAACCGCTAATGTTGAACATCCTGTGGTTGGATTTACTTCAACATCTGAAGTTTTAATAAGGGCAATACTTGCATCAGTACAGATAGTTACAACCGTTGGGTTGTTGCCTGTATAGCTTGAGTTATCTGATTCATCATCCACTTGGGTGTTGCTAGGCGTTGTACCAACTACCTTAGCTGTGTTCTCAAACTCACCTGCATTAATATCTGCCTGTGTGATGGTATAGCTTGCTGTAAATGTAGTAGTGTCCTCTTCACCCGGTGCCAATGTGATTGGTCCTCCTGATACAGTAACGCCTCCAACTAAATCACTTACCATAACATCAGTCAGGGTAACGTTTCCGGTATTCTTAACTGAGAAGCTATAATTGATTACATCACCAACCGCTAGTGTTGAACATCCTGTGGTTGGATCTACTTCAACATCTGAAGTTTTAATAAGGGCAATACTTGCATCTGTACAGATAGTTACAACCGTTGGGTTGTTGCCTGTATAGCTTGAGTTATCTGATTCATCATCCACTTGGGTGTTGCTAGGCGTTGTACCAACTACCTTAGCTGTGTTCTCAAACTCACCTGCATTAATATCAGCCTGTGTGATAGTATAGCTTGCTGTAAATGTAGTAGTGTCCTCTTGGCCTGGCTCCAATGTGATTGGACCTCCTGATACGGTAACACCACCTACTAAATCACTTACCATAACATCGGTTAGGGTAACGTTTCCTGTGTTCTTAACAGAGAAGCTATAGGTAATAATATCACCTGCCTCTAGTGTTGAACATTCTGTGGTTGGATCTATTTCAACATCTGAAGTTTTAATAAGGGCAATACTTGCATCAGTACAGATAGTTACAACCGTTGGGTTGTTGCCTGTATAGCTTGAGTTATCTGATTCATCATCCACTTGGGTGTTGCTAGGCGTTGTACCAACTACCTTAGCTGTGTTCTCAAACTCACCTGCATTAATATCAGCCTGTGTGATGGTATAGCTTGCTGTAAATGTAGTAGTGTCCTCTTGGCCTGGCTCCAATGTGATTGGACCTCCTGATACGGTAACACCACCTATTAAATCACTTACCATAACATCGGTTAGGGTAACGTTTCCTGTGTTCTTAACAGAGAAGCTATAGGTAATAATATCACCTGCCTCTAGTGTTGAACATTCTGTGGTTGGATCTATTTCAACATCTGAAGTTTTGATAAGGGCAATACTTGCATCTGTACAGATTAATACTGTAACTGTATTACTTGTAGCAGTATCTACAGGTCCTAAAGCAGAATTACCGTTAACAGTAGCGGTATTCACTATCGATCCTGCATCTATATTATCTTGGTCTACTGTATATGTAGCTTTAAAGGTCCAAACTTCACCGACATTTAATATGCCGTCATTATTTATATCTCCAGATACTAAATTAATAGTAACTATTGGGTTTGGAGATTCAAATAATGGGTCTGTAATAACAACATCTTCAATATCTACATCTCCTTCATTTGTTACAACAAACTCATAGTCAATGGTATCTCCAACATTAAAGTTGATACAATCTGTCGTTGCGCTGCTAGTTGATTTAACGATAGACATTTCAGCATTTTGACAAAGGTTTACGGTTTCCGTATCTGAACCTGAAACCGGAAATGGAGTTGATGCTTCAGCCTCACCGGTAACATTTGCTGTATTGACAACTTGCCCATTTATAATATCCTGCGCAGTAACAACATAAGAACCTGTAAACTCCCATATCTCAGAAACATCAAGCTTGCCGTCATTATTAGTGTCACCCGTTGGACCAGAAATTGTAGGAATCATCACATCCATTACTACAACATTACTAATTGGTGCAGTTCCATTATTAGTAACTTTAAAAGTATATGATATGCTCTCACCAGCAGCTAGTGGAGTACATCCTTGTGTATTATTCGGACTTGCTATTTTTTCAATGTTAATACCACAGTCGTTTATTGTTAAGACAACCGGTGTTCTATTTGGGCTAATACAAGTATTATCAAAATCATTAACAGCTTCCGCCCAGAATGTTTTACTACCAATGGCGCTCCAAATTGGATTTACTGTACTACCTCCAATTTCTTGATCATACCAAATTACCGATTCATTAGGACCTACAGATATAACAGTATTTGCATCTAAAACTTGAATTGGATCTTCACTACATTGTGAAATATCACCACTACTTACAGGTGCGTTTGGTGCATTTGGTACATCATTAATCGTTACAGATAAAGCTGTAGAAACACACGTAGGATCTGAAGTATTTCGAGCCGTTACACTATAAGTGCCAGAGGTTAAGTTAATAAAGTTTTCTGAGTCCTGATAGTTCGTGCCATCAATACTGTATTCAAATCCTGGTCCTAGTGGAGCTGTAATTGAAATTTTACCTGTTGGTACTGCACACGTTGGTTGAACTACATCAGCAGTTGGTGTAGCTGGTGCATTTGGTACATCATTAATCGTTACAGATAAAGCTGTAGAAACACACGTAGGATCTGAAGTATTTCGAGCCGTTACACTATAAGTACCAGAGGTTAAGTTAATAAAGTCTACGGAAGGCTGATAGTTCGTGCCATCAATACTGTATTCATATCCTGCACCTAGTGGAGCTGTAATTGAAATTTTACCGCTAGGTGTTTCACACGTAGGTTGAACTACACTAGCAGTTGGTTGGTCTGGTGCATTTGGTACATCGTTAATCGTTACTGATAAAGCTGTAGAAACACACGTAGGATCTGAAGTATTTCGAGCCGTTACATTATAAGTACCGGAGGTTAAGCCATCAAAATCTACTGATGCCTGATAATCCGTGCCATTTATACTGTATTCATATCCTGCACCTAATGGTGAAGTAATGGAAATTTTACCGTTAGGTGTTTCACAGGTTGGTTGAACTACATCAGCAGTTGGTTGGTCTGGTGCTTTAACTATTTTAACAGTAGTTGTGGCAGTTTTATTACATCCGTTGGTACTATATGAATAAGTTACAGTATAAGTACCTAGATTACTATTCTGAACATCAATTGTTCCTGTAGTAGAATCAATGCTTAAACCTGCTGGTGATGCAGAATATGTTCCTCCTGTAATACCAGTTTGGTTAACCATAATATTACCCCCACCTTCACAAAAACTTCCATCTCCGCCGTAATCAATTTCTGCAGTCCCGAAACTTAGTTCAACTTGAATTGGAGAAACAAAATCATTTAATGATGCTGTAGAAGATGTAGATTGTTTGGTTTTTACTAATAAAGTTTTAATACTAACTCCAATACATGGGTCAGGTAATGAGCCAAAAAAATCTGTTAAATTTATAGCTGCTTCTGCAAATTGATAAGGAATATAATTATTGGATCCAAAGCTTCCAAAAGGCACATTTACATTTACAGTATTTGTGGCTCCAAATCCATTAGAACCTAAAGTTTGTGAAACATAGTCATAATTTGATCCTCCAAGATGTTTCCATAAATACAAATGAACAGTTGGCGTTGATCCACCGTTAGCGTACTCAACAGTTAAAAGTATATCATTAATAGTACGACCACCATCTGGTCCAGCTGAACTAAATCCTCCACTAGTAACACCTGTAGTGGTTATTGTATTCTGTAAAAATTCAAAGTCAATATAACTAGTACCATTTGTTTCCATACGGTCACCCCCAACAAAAATCCATTCATCCCCACTAGTCTGCTCCTTACCTAGGTGATACATTACGTTATTAATATCTCCTTTACCTGTAGCTTTTCCTAAGGCCCAAGTCCAAGTATTAGGGTCGTCATTGAATTTCCCTTGTTTTAATATATTATCTCCACCGTTATATTCATCACGTACCAATCTAGTAATGTTGGGGTCAACAGGAGTACCGTTATTGTTTAATACAAATCCACCTAAACCAATGGGTCCCTGTACCCAATCTCCAACACCAGTTGCTGGAGTATTGGACTCTAAATCTCCATCCATGTGAAATCCTCCGGTTGGAACGGTAACATTAACCGTTTGCGAATGTAAAACCCCAATACTTGAAATTAAACATATAAGTATAAAAAGAGAGAATCTTTTTATGTGTTTGTAAGAAGTAATTTTATACATATCCTCAGTTTTTTTTAATCCTTTTTTAAAAAGAAAAATGCTACTACGCTAGCATTAGGTAATTAACAAGTCTGCTTTAGAACAAGAAAATTGTGAATTCCATTTCCATAAAACATTCTGTATTTATTATATATGGGTCGTTTATTTTCATTTTTATAGTAAGAACATTAATCAATCAAGAAAGCCACTCAATTATTCAAGTAAAAACTCAGATTGATTAATTTCTACATAAATTATTATACACAAAATCTAAAGGCGCTTGTGGGGAAAAGTGAACTAGCCTTTGAGTTCAAAAAATATCTTTAAATAAAATATATCCTAAATACCCAGTGAGGAGTTGGATCTTAGTATTAAAATTAATTTTCTATATTGTAATAAAAGACTTTATAGGGGACAGCCTTTTGAGTTTAAAATAACTTTATTGCGTTAAGACTTTAGGGAGACAGTCTTTAAGCTTTTAATATTTTATCAAGATTTATGTGGGGATTACTTGATACCAGCTTTTGGGGATAGAGATAAATCACTTTATAAGTTCTTAAGAACAAAAATGATCTAACGATAGAACAAACGTAGTATAATTTTTCACAATATCATATACGTACTAACACGTATATCTTAAAATTTCATTAAAAATAAATTTAGCACTGTCAAAAACCAAAACACCTAACATACATGTTTTCAATAGGTTAGAAAACCACCAACAATTTAATTAACGTCATTCTTTTTAATACTTTTTTGTATTTTTTTTAAATCAAAACCCATTATAAGGTTTTTATATAACGAATAAACCTAAAACTATAGTCGTTGATTTATTAAGTATAATTCTTATAGCTGAAACCCGATTTGTTATAGATAATTTTCAACCTTTTCGCATAAATATCACCACTTTTAAATTTTTGCTATTCACTGCTGAGTAATAATTAGCCTCTTTTTAGTACCTCATGAGTTTATTTCTCCAATAACAAACTTTATCTTTGCAACATATACGAAAAACGATTATGTCTTTAACAAAAGAAATTAAGCGCCGAAGAACTTTCGGTATTATTGCGCATCCCGATGCTGGTAAAACTACACTTACAGAAAAACTTCTACTCTTTGGTGGAGCTATTAATGAAGCTGGAGCTGTAAAAAACAACAAGATAAAAAAAGGTGCTACTAGTGACTTTATGGAAATAGAACGACAACGTGGTATTTCTGTAGCAACTTCAGTTTTGGCATTTGAATATGAAGGTATAAAGATTAATATTCTCGATACTCCAGGACACAAGGATTTTGCTGAAGATACATTTAGAACACTTACTGCTGTGGATAGCGTAATTGTTGTTATAGACGTTGCAAAAGGGGTTGAGGAACAAACTGAAAAGCTTGTAGAAGTATGTAGAATGCGAAACATCCCAATGATTGTGTTCGTGAATAAACTTGATAGAGAAGGAAGAGATGCTTTTGATTTGTTAGACGAAATTGAACAAAAGCTTCACTTACGTGTTACGCCTCTTAGTTTCCCAATTGGAATGGGTTACGACTTTAAGGGAATCTATAACGTTTGGGAAAAAAATATAAACCTTTTTAGTGGTGATAGTAGAAAAAACATAGAGGAAACGATTGAAATAGAAGACTTAAATAGTTCAGAACTAGACAAATTAGTTGGTGAAAAAGCAGCTGAAACTCTTCGTGAAGAAATTGAGTTAGTACAAGAAGTTTATCCGGATTTTGACGGGCAAGAGTATTTAGATGGAGAGTTACAACCTGTATTTTTTGGATCTGCTTTAAATAATTTTGGTGTTCGTGAATTGCTGGATTGCTTCATTGAAATAGCTCCTACTCCACGTCCAAAAGAAAGCAATACTCGTTTAGTCCATCCAGATGAAAAAGCTTTTTCAGGTTTTGTATTTAAAATTCACGCAAATATGGACCCTAAGCATCGCGATAGATTGGCTTTCGTAAAAATTGTATCAGGTACTTTCGAACGAAACTCACCTTATCTACACGTTCGCAATGGTAAAAAAATGAAATTTAGTAGCCCGAATGCTTTCTTTGCTGAAAAGAAACAAATAGTAGATATCTCCTACCCTGGCGATATAGTAGGACTACACGATACAGGTAACTTTAAAATTGGCGATACGCTTACTGAAGGTGAAGAAATGCTTTATAAAGGAATTCCTAGCTTTTCACCAGAACACTTTAAATATATCAACAATGCTGATCCTATGAAGAGCAAGCAACTTGAAAAAGGTATTGACCAATTAATGGACGAAGGTGTTGCACAGTTATTTACACTTGAATTAAACGGACGTAAAGTAATAGGAACTGTTGGTGCTCTTCAGTTTGAAGTTATTCAGTACAGACTTGAACACGAATATGGCGCAAGTTGTTCTTATGAAAACTTGAATGTACACAAAGCTTGTTGGGTAGAAGCGCAAGATCCTAAAAGCGCTGAATTCGCCGATTTCAAAAGAGTTAAATCCAAATTTTTAGCAAAGGATAAACGCGGTCAACTTGTATTCTTCGCCGATTCAGCATTTACACTACAAATGACCCAATCTAAATATCCAAATGTGAAATTGCATTTTGTAAGTGAGTTTGAGAAATCGAATAAAAAGCCTTCAAAAGCTTAATACGAAGCAACGTATGTTGCCTTTATTTTAAGTAGAAATATAGGTTTAGGTTTATTAAAAATTAAAGCATAAAAAAGCCCCAAAAATTGGGGCTTTTTTTATGCTTCGCCTGTTGGGCCAAAGTTCAAAGGCATAGGCGGTTGCTCATAGTCTTTGATTTCGCCGTGGGCTTGTTCAAATCGTTTAACATTATCGTTTAATGCCTTTAAAAATCGCTTAGCGTGTTGTGGTGTCAAGATAATTCTAGACTTCACTTTACTCTTAGGAACTCCTGGCATTATAGTTACAAAGTCAACCACAAATTCAGAAACAGAATGATTAATGATAGCTAAATTGCTGTATATACCTTGGGCTACACCTTCGTCTAACTCAATATTTATCTGGCCTTGTTTGGGTTGTTTCTTTTGATCTGACATTGCTAAAAATTTGCTGTTTTATAATATGTTATTTAATGAATAAAAACTGAAAATATAAAAGGTGCGTTTCTAAAAACGCACCTTTATATAAAAATTAGTTATAATTAACTTCTTCTTTAGCTTTATTCATTTCTTCCAATTCTTGTTTCGATCCCACTATTATAGTGTCATATCTACGCATACCTGTACCGGCTGGTATCTTATGACCTACAATAACGTTTTCTTTCAAGCCTTCTAATGTATCAACTTTACCAGCTACAGCTGCTTCGTTTAATACTTTAGTAGTCTCCTGGAAGGAAGCTGCAGAGATGAATGACTTAGTCTGTAACGACGCTCTCGTAATACCTTGAAGTACAGGAGTAGCAGTTGCAGTAACAACATCACGAGCCTCTACAAGCTCTTTATCATTTCTTCTCAATAAAGAGTTTTCATCACGAAGGGCACGAGGAGAAAGAATTTGACCTTCTTTCAAGTTTTCAGAATCACCTGAATTTGTAACCACTTTCATTCCGAATAACTTATCGTTTTCTTCGATAAAGTCATCTTTATGAGCTAATTGATTCTCAAGGAAAGTAGTATCTCCCGGATCTTCAATTCTCACCTTACGCATCATTTGACGAACAACAACCTCGAAGTGCTTGTCGTTAATCTTCACCCCTTGCAGACGGTATACCTCTTGAACTTCGTTCACAAGATATTGCTGTACTGCAGATGGGCCTTTAATACGAAGAATGTCTTCTGGAGTAATAGAACCATCAGATAATGGCATACCTGCTCGAACGTAATCGTTTTCTTGAACTAGAATTTGGCTTGATAATTTTACCAAATACTTTTTCACTTCGCCTAATTTAGACTCAACGATAATCTCTCGGTTACCTCGTTTAATTTTACCAAATGAAACCACACCATCAATTTCGCTAACTACAGCTGGGTTTGAAGGGTTACGCGCTTCGAAAAGCTCGGTAACACGTGGAAGACCTCCTGTAATATCTCCTGATTTTGCAGATTTACGTGGAATCTTAACAAGCACCTTTCCTACTTTAATCTTATCGTTGTCGTCCACCATAATGTGTGCACCAACTGGTAAGTTGTAAGAACGAATTACTTCGTCTTTCTTACCTAGAATTTGTAGGGTTGGAATACGTTTTTTATCTCTTGATTCAGAAATTACTTTTTCCTGGAATCCTGTTTGCTCATCAATCTCAACTTGATACGTTACACCTTGAACGATGTTTTCGTATTTAATTTTTCCAGCAAATTCTGAAATAATTACACCATTATATGGATCCCAAGTACAGATTACATCGCCTGCTTTTACTGAATCACCATTCTTAACAAGTAATGTTGAACCGTAAGGAATATTATTTGTACTAAGCGTAATTCCTGTTTGTTTATCTACTAACTTCAATTCTGAAGTACGAGAAATAACAATATCCACAGGATTTCCTTGATTATCTTCACCTTTTACAGTTTTAAGATCTTCAATTTCAGCCTTTCCGTCAAATTTAACCGTTAAGTTATTTTGTTCAGATATGTTACCTGCAATACCTCCCACGTGGAAAGTACGAAGTGTAAGCTGAGTTCCTGGTTCTCCAATTGATTGAGCTGCTACAACACCAACTGCCTCACCTCGTTGTACCATTTTATTGGTTGCAAGATTACGACCGTAACACTGTGCACATATACCTTTTCTAGCCTCACAAGTTAATGCAGAACGAACTTCTACACTATCTAATGGTGATGCCTCAATAGCATCTGCTATCTCTTCGTAAATGTGTTCTCCAGCACTTACTAATACTTCTTTAGTTAGTGGGTGAATAACGTCGTTAAGCGCAGTACGCCCAACAATTCTAGCTCCTAAAGTCTCTACAACTTCTTCGTTTTTCTTTAATGCTGAAACTTCAATACCACGTAATGTACCGCAGTCTTCTTCATTAACAATAACATCTTGTGAAACATCAACTAGACGACGTGTTAAGTAACCCGCATCTGCTGTTTTAAGTGCGGTATCCGCAAGACCTTTACGAGCACCGTGAGTAGAGATAAAGTATTCAAGAATTGAAAGACCTTCCTTAAAGTTAGAAAGAATTGGGTTTTCAATAATTTCACCTCCACCTGAGTTCGATTTCTTAGGTTTTGCCATCAATCCACGCATACCTGTTAACTGACGAATTTGTTCTTTAGAACCCCTCGCACCAGAATCAAGCATCATATACACCGAGTTAAATCCTTGCTGATCTTCGCGTATACGCTTCATAGATAGCTCGGTAAGCTCTGCGTTAGTTGCAGTCCAAATATCAATAACTTGGTTGTAACGTTCGTTATTGGTAATAAGACCCATGTTATAACTGTTGATAATTCCGTCAACTTGTGAGTTTGCATTATCAATCATACTTTGTTTTTCAGCAGGGATAATAATATCACCTAAGCTGAATGAAAGTCCGCCTTCAAAAGCGAATTTATATCCTAAAGTTTTAATCTCATCTAGGAAGTCTGCAGTAACAGGTACTGAAGTTACTTTTAAGATTTTCCCGATAATATCACGAAGAGATTTTTTAGTCAATACTTCGTTAACAAAACCAGCTTCAGCAGGAACCTTTTCGTTAAAGATTACTCTACCTAAAGTGGTAGTGATAATTTGCATTGTTAACTCACCATTTTCGTTGAAATCTTTAGTTCTAATTTTAATTTCAGCGTTCAAATCTACCTGTCCTTCGTTGTAAGCAATAATTGCTTCTTCAGCCGAATAGAAAGTAAGACCTTCACCTTTTACCTTAACATCTTCAGTAGATTTTCTTAGTTTGGTCATATAGTAAAGACCTAAAACCATATCCTGAGAAGGTACAGCAACTGGCGAACCATTTGCAGGGTTTAGAATGTTGTGAGATGCAAGCATCAATAACTGACATTCTAAAATTGCCTCTGGCCCTAGTGGTAAGTGAACAGCCATCTGGTCACCATCGAAATCCGCGTTAAACGCAGTACACACTAATGGGTGTAGTTGTATTGCTTTACCTTCAATTAATTTAGGTTGGAAAGCTTGAATACCTAGCCTGTGCAAAGTAGGAGCACGGTTAAGCATTACTGGGTGTCCTTTTAATACATTTTCAAGAATGTCCCAAACTACAGGCTCTTTTTTATCTATAATTTTCTTTGCAGATTTTACGGTTTTTACAATTCCTCTTTCAATCAATTTACGGATTACAAAAGGCTTGTAAAGCTCGGCAGCCATATCTTTAGGAATACCACACTCAAATAATTTAAGTTCTGGTCCTACAACAATTACCGAACGTGCTGAATAATCTACACGTTTACCAAGTAAGTTTTGACGGAAACGACCTTGCTTACCTTTCAATGAATCTGAAAGTGATTTAAGCGGACGGTTACTGTCAGTTTTTACTGCAGAAGATTTACGCGTGTTATCAAGTAATGAATCTACCGCTTCTTGAAGCATACGTTTTTCGTTACGTAGAATTACCTCTGGAGCTTTAATCTCCATTAATCGCTTCAAACGGTTGTTACGAATAATTACACGACGGTATAAATCATTTAAATCTGAAGTCGCGAAACGACCACCATCAAGGGGTACTAATGGACGAAGTTCTGGTGGAATTACCGGAACTACTTTCATAATCATCCACTCAGCTTTGTTATCGCGATTTTTATTAGCATCACGAAGTGCTTCTACAACTTGAAGACGCTTTAAAGCTTCTGTTTTACGTTGTTTAGAAGTTTCGTTGTTTGCTTTATGACGTAAGTCGTACGATAAAGTGTCCAAGTCAATTCTTTGCAAAAGATCGATCAAGCACTCTGCTCCCATCTTCGCAATAAATTTGTTAGGATCTGTATCTTCTAAGTACTGGTTATCTTGTGGAATTGTTTCTAAAATATCAAGATACTCTTCTTCTGTAAGGAAGTCTAATTTCTTAACATCTTCTCCACTTTCATATTTAGCTACACCTGGTTGAATTACTACGTAACGTTCGTAGTAAATAATCATGTCCAGTTTCTTAGATGGTAATCCAAGAAGGTAACCAATTTTGTTAGGAAGACTACGGAAGTACCAAATGTGTGCAACAGGAACAACTAAGTTGATATGCCCAACACGGTCACGACGCACTTTTTTCTCTGTTACTTCTACACCACAACGGTCACAAACGATACCTTTGTAGCGAATTCTTTTATATTTACCACAGGCACACTCGTAATCCTTTACAGGACCAAAAATACGCTCACAGAAAAGTCCGTCACGCTCTGGCTTGTGCGTACGGTAGTTTATTGTTTCGGGTTTTAGAACTTCTCCACGTGATTCTGCCAAAATAGATTCAGGAGAGGCCAAACCAATAGAAATCTTGTCGAATTTCTGTACTGTGTTTTCTTTATTTCTGTTCATCATGATTTAAAATAAACTTTGTTGTTAAATGAGGGTTTAATTCCTCGGAAGAAATTTAAGATTCCCCTTCACGGTTGTGAAGGGGTTTATCTTTATTCTTCTAATCTAATGTCAAGACCCAATCCTTTCAATTCGTGCATAAGTACGTTGAACGATTCTGGTAATCCTGGTTCTGGCATAGTTTCACCTTTTACGATTGCCTCGTAGGTTTTCGCCCTTCCAATAACATCATCAGATTTAACAGTCAATATTTCTCTAAGCGTACTAGATGCACCGTATGCTTCTAGAGCCCAAACCTCCATCTCTCCAAAACGCTGACCACCAAACTGTGCTTTACCACCAAGTGGTTGTTGCGTAATAAGTGAGTATGGTCCAATGGAACGCGCGTGCATCTTATCATCTACCATGTGACCTAGTTTCAACATATAAATCACACCTACAGTTGCAGGTTGATCGAAACGCTTACCAGTTCCACCATCATATAAGTAAGTATGCCCGTATCTTGGTATTCCAGCTTCATCAGTATATTCATTTATCTGATCGATGACTGCACCATCAAAAATTGGGGTTGCGAATTTGCGACCTAATTTTTGACCAGCCCATCCAAGAACGGTTTCGTATATCTGCCCAATGTTCATACGAGATGGTACACCAAGTGGGTTCAATACAATATCTACAGGAGTTCCGTCTTCTAGGAATGGCATGTCTTCTTCACGTACAATACGTGCAACAATACCCTTGTTTCCGTGACGTCCTGCCATTTTATCCCCAACTTTAAGTTTACGCTTCTTAGCGATGTAAACTTTTGCTAGTTTTAAAATTCCAGAAGGAAGCTCATCTCCTACAGAGATAGTAAACTTCTCACGACGCAAGTTACCTTGAAGGTCGTTTTCCTTAATTTTATAGTTGTGCATTAAATCTGCAACCAACGCATTGGTTTCATCATCGGTTGTCCAAGTACCTCCAGTTAAGTGGGTGTAATCGTCAACAGAGTTAAGCATCTTTAACGTAAACTTTTTACCTTTAGGGAATACTATTTCACCTAAATCATTGCTTATTCCTTGAGCAGTTTTACCTCCTACGATTGTGAATAGTTTTTCAACTAACTTATCTTGTAAGGCTACGAATTTGCTTTCGTATTTGGCTTCAAGTTCTGCGATGTCTTCTTTATCCTTCGCACGTTTGCGCTTATCTTTAACAGCACGAGCAAACAATTTCTTGTCTATTACTACACCGTTTAATGAAGGTGAAGCTTTTAACGATGCATCTTTTACATCACCAGCTTTATCACCAAAAATAGCGCGAAGAAGTTTCTCTTCCGGAGTTGGATCACTTTCTCCTTTTGGAGTAATTTTTCCGATAAGAATGTCACCAGGTTTTACCTCGGCACCAATTCTAATCATTCCATACTCATCCAAGTCTTTAGTAGCTTCTTCCGAAACGTTTGGAATATCATTTGTCAATTCTTCGTTACCTAACTTAGTATCTCGAACTTCTAATGAGTATTCGTCAATATGAATAGAGGTGAATATATCTTCACGTACTACTCTTTCAGAAATTACAATTGCATCCTCAAAGTTATAACCTTTCCAAGGCATGAAGGCAACCTTCATATTACGCCCTAGCGCTAGTTCACCTTTTTCAGTGGCGTAACCTTGGCAAAGAACCTGTCCTTTTTTAACTCTATCCCCTTTGCTTACAATAGGCTTAAGGTTAATAGAAGTTCCTTGGTTTGTCTTTCTGAATTTTACTAGTTGATATGTTTTAGAATCGCTATCAAAACTTACCATACGTTCGTTTTCAGTACGGTCGTATTTAATAGTAATTTCGTTTGCATCAACGTATTCAACTACACCATCTCCTTCTGCGTTAATCAAAACACGGCTATCAGAAGCAACTTGTCTTTCAAGACCAGTTCCAACGATTGGAGAATCTGCAATTAATAAAGGTACAGCCTGACGCATCATGTTAGATCCCATCAATGCACGGTTAGCATCATCATGCTCCAAGAATGGAATTAGAGATGCAGAAATAGATGCAATCTGATTAGGCGCAACATCGGCATAGTTTAAAGCTACAGGATCCACAAGTGGGAAATCACCTTCCATACGCGCAATAACCTTATCGGTATCGATAACACCATCGTCTGTTAATGGAATGTTTGCCTGTGCAATGTGCATATCTTCCTCTTCTTCAGCAGAAAGGTAGATTGGCTCATTTTTAAAATCTATTTTTCCTTCATTTACTTTTCGGTATGGAGTTTCAATAAACCCAAGGTTATTAACCTTTGCATAAACCGAAAGTGATGAAATAAGACCAATGTTTGGTCCTTCAGGGGTTTCAATAGGACAAAGACGACCATAGTGTGTATAGTGTACGTCACGAACCTCGAAACCTGCTCTTTCACGTGATAAACCTCCTGGCCCTAATGCAGATAGACGACGCTTATGCGTAATCTCAGCAAGTGGGTTTGTTTGGTCCATAAATTGTGAAAGCTGGTTTGTACCAAAAAATGAGTTAATTACAGAAGACAATGTCTTTGCATTAATCAAATCGATAGGTGTAAACACCTCGTTATCACGAACGTTCATACGCTCGCGAATAGTACGCGCCATACGAGCAAGACCAACACCAAACTGTTGAGATAATTGCTCACCTACAGTACGTACACGACGGTTACTAAGGTGGTCAATATCATCAATCTCAGCTTTAGAGTTAATAAGCTCAATTAAATATTTTACAATGGTAATGATATCTTCTTTAGTAAGCACCTGCTTATCCATTGCGATATCAAGACCCAGTTTTTTGTTCATTCTATAACGCCCAACCTCACCAAGATTATATCTTTGGTCGCTAAAGAAAAGCTTATGGATAATTCCACGAGCAGTTTCCTCATCTGGCGGCTCAGCATTACGAAGCTGTCTATATATGTGTTCTACTGCTTCTTTTTCAGAGTTAGTAGGGTCTTTTTGTAATGTATTGTGAATAATAGCATAGTCGGCTAACTGGTTTTCTTCTTTGTGTAAAAGAACAGTTTTGCTTCCTGAATCTATAATTTCGTCAATATGTTCTTTTTCAAGAACAGTATCACGGTCCAAGATAATTTCGTTACGTTCAATAGAAACTACTTCACCAGTATCTTCATCAACGAAATCTTCGTGCCAAGTTTTTAGCACACGGGCAGCTAGTTTACGCCCAATATATTTTTTAAGTCCTGTTTTTGAAGCCTTAACTTCTTCTGCAAGATCAAAAATTTCGAGAATATCTTTATCTCTTTCAAAACCGATAGCTCTGAAAAGGGTTGTAACAGGTAATTTTTTCTTACGATCAATGTAAGCGTACATTACGCTGTTAATATCTGTGGCAAATTCAATCCACGATCCTTTAAAAGGAATTACTCTGGCAGAGTATAGTTTAGTTCCGTTGGCGTGAAAAGACTGACCAAAGAACACCCCTGGAGAACGGTGAAGTTGAGAAACAACAACACGTTCAGCTCCATTAACGCAGAAAGTTCCGCTAGGAGTCATATAAGGGATAGTACCTAGGTAAACATCCTGAACAATAGTTTCAAAGTCTTCGTGCTCTGCGTCTGTACAGTATAGTTTTAACCTTGCTTTTAAAGGCACACTATAAGTAAGACCACGTTCAATACATTCCTGGATGGAATATCTTGGCGGATCCACGAAATAGTCTAAGAACTCTAAAACGAATTGGTTACGAGTATCGGTAATTGGGAAATTTTCCAAAAAGGTTTTATATAAACCTTCTTGGCCTCTTTCTTCTGATTTGGTTTCCAATTGGAAAAAATCCTGGAAGGACTTTATCTGAATGTCCAAAAAGTCGGGATAATCCGGCTTATTTTTTACAGAGGAAAAATTCAATCTTTCAGTTTGCGTTGCTGACATCTATGGACGGAATTTTAATTAAAATAATATTGAATAAACGTATAAAAAAGGTGTTAACCATTATATACGCAAAATGGTTTAGGCCTTTCCGACCCCGATAATAACGGGACGGAAGACCTAAACCTTAGGGTTTGGAACGTAATAAGCTTACTTAAGCTCAACCTCTGCTCCAGCTTCTTCTAGTTGCGCTTTTAATGCTTCAGCTTCATCCTTAGCAATTCCTTCTTTAATTGGAGAAGGTGCGTTATCAACTAATTCTTTTGCTTCTTTAAGACCAGCACCAGTTAATTCTTTAACTAGTTTTACTACTGCAAGTTTAGATGCACCAGCACCTTTAAGAATTACATCAAATTCTGATTGCTCATCTGCAGCGTCTCCACCAGCAGCAGCACCACCAGCAGCAACAGCAACAGCTGCAGCAGCAGGCTCAATACCGTACTCGTCTTTTAATATTGTAGCTAACTCATTAACTTCTTTTACTGTTAGGTTAACCAATTGTTCTGCGAAATCTTTCAAATCTGCCATTTCTATCGTTTTTAAAAATAATTGTGTTTATATAAATTAATTAGTGCAATGTTTGTTTTATCCTTCTCTTTCGGATAAGGTCTTAACAAGGCCTGCAATTGTAGTACTTCCACTCTTAAGAGCTGAAATAACATTTTTAGCAGGAGATTGTAGTAACCCAATAACTTCTCCAATAAGCTCTTCTTTAGATTTAAGCTCTACTAAGCTATCCAATTGTTCATCGCCAACGTAAATTGACTCTTGGATGTAAGCTCCTTTTAATAAAGGCCTATCAGATTTTTTTCTGAATTCTTTAATTACTTTGGCAGGTGCATTACCTGTTTCAGAAAACATAATGGAAGTATTTCCTTTAAGTACTTCTGGTAAGCTTCCAAAGTCTTTATCTGAACTCTCCATTGCTTTTTTAAGCAATGTGTTCTTAACAACTGCTAACTGAACTCCTGCTTTAAAACAAGCACGACGTAAGTTAGTAGTAGTCCCTGCGTTTAAGCCTGAAATATCTGCTAAATAGATATTTTCATTATCAGATAACTGCGCAGTTAACGTTTCAATTACTTGTGATTTTTCTTCTCTAGTCATAATTTCCAGTTTTTACTGCTCAGTAAACCTTTTTGTGTCAATCTCAACACTTGGACTCATTGTGCTAGACATATAGATACTCTTTATGTAAACACCTTTTGCCGCTTGTGGCTTTAGTTTAACGAGGGTTGTTAATAATTCTCTTGCGTTTCCTGCAATTTTTTCAGCATCAAAAGACGCTTTTCCTATTGCTGCGTGTACGATACCTGTTTTATCAACTTTAAAGTCGATTTTACCAGCTTTCACATCAGAAACTGCCTTAGCAACGTCCATAGTTACTGTACCAGTCTTTGGGTTTGGCATAAGACCACGAGGACCCAATACACGTCCTAAAGGACCTAATTTACCCATTACACTTGGCATAGTTACAATTACGTCAACATCTGTCCATCCTCCTTTAATTTTATCGAGGTACTCATCAAGACCAACGTAGTCTGCTCCAGCTTCTTTAGCTTCAGCTTCCTTATCTGGAGTTACTAATGCTAATACTTTAACGTCTTTACCAGTTCCGTGAGGAAGGGTTACAACGCCTCTTACCATTTGGTTCGCTTTACGTGGGTCCACGTTAAGACGTACCGCAAGGTCAACTGAAGGATCGAACTTTACGTTAGATATTTCTTTTATTAAAGCAGAAGCTTCGGCAACGGTATAGGTTCTATCCTCTACCTTAAGCTTGGCTTCCTTTTGCTTTTTTGTTAATCGTGCCATTTATAGATTCTTTTTTCAGATTAAAAAGGTGCGTCACCTTTTACTTTAACTCCCATAGAACGTGCAGTACCAGCTACCATTTTCATAGCAGACTCAACAGTAAATGCGTTAAGATCGGGCATTTTATCTTCCGCGATCGCTTTAACTTGTTCCCAAGAGATTGTGGCTACTTTTTTTGCATGTGGTTCACCGGAGCCTTTTTTTGCTTTAGCAGCTTCAAGTATTTGAACTGCAGCGGGTGGAGTCTTAATAACAAAATCGAAAGATTTGTCTTTATAAACTGTAATCGCTACTGGCAATACTTTTCCTTGCTTATCCTGAGTTCTAGCATTAAACTGCTTACAGAACTCCATGATATTAACACCGGCAGCACCAAGAGCAGGTCCTACTGGTGGTGATGGGTTAGCAGCACCTCCGCGAACTTGCAACTTAACTACTTTACTAATTTCTTTTGCCATTTCTAAATTTTTGTGTGGTTCTTCAAAAGTGGAAGCCTTAGAAGGAACCTATTAAGCGTAACAATTAAACTTTTTCAACTTGCATATAACTTAATTCTAATGGTGTTTTTCTTCCAAAAATCTTAACCATTACTTCAAGTTTGCGTTTTTCTTCATTTATTTTTTCAACAGTTCCATTAAATCCATTGAAAGGACCATCAATAACTTTTACAGTCTCTCCCACAGTATATGGAATGTTTACACTATCCTCTTTAACAGAAAGCTCATCAACTTTTCCTAACATTCTGTTTACTTCAGATTGTCTCAACGGTACAGGATCACCTCCTTTAACCTCACCTAAAAAGCCAATAACACCATTAATAGACTTAATGATGTGAGGAATTTCACCACCTAAATTTGCTTTTATCATGATGTAACCTGGAAAATAAACACGTTCTTTATTTACTTTCTTTCCATTACGGATTTGAATAACTTTTTCGGTTGGTACGAGAACCTGATCAATATAATCTTCAAGCTCTAATCGTTTTATCTCAGTATCGATATACGATTTGATTTTGTTTTCCTGTCCACTAACTGAACGGACTACATACCACTTTTTTGTTTTTGTTGTTTCGGTCATTTCTTACGATTTGATCCAATCAAAATATAAACCAACCATTTTGCTGAAAACGGTATCTACACCCCAAACCGCTAAGGCCAATACAATAGAAAAAACCGCAACAACTACGGTTAATTTCTGAGCCTCTGCCCAAGTTGGCCAGGTTACGTGGTTTTTAAGTTCTTTATACGATTCTGTAATATAGTTTACCATTTTGTTGTCGTATTAATATTATTCCTCCAGAGAGGTGAAGTTTCCTATTTTAGCTGTAAATCTACTTTGAAGCTTATGCAGGAATATTGCACGGGTTGAGAGACTCGAACTCACGACACCTGGTTTTGGAGACCAGTGCTCTACCAACTGAGCTAAACCCGTATTTAATTCAGATTATAGAATTTAAAACCTAACTTCTGAATTTTTTTGTCAACTCATTTAGAGCTTACCTAGTTAAAAAAGCCAAGGTATCCCGAATTAAATTCAGGACACCTATAGCTTATATATATTAGATGATTATTCTATAATTTCAGTAACCTGACCTGCACCTACAGTACGTCCACCTTCACGGATTGCGAAACGAAGACCTACGTTCATTGCGATTGGCTGTAACAACTCAACATTGATTGTTAAGTTATCTCCAGGCATAACCATTTCAACACCATCAGGAAGCGTAATTGTTCCAGTTACATCAGTTGTACGTACGTAGAACTGTGGACGGTAATTGTTGTGGAATGGAGTGTGACGTCCACCTTCTTCTTTCTTAAGGATATAAACCTCAGCTTTAAACTTAGCGTGTGGAGTTACAGATCCTGGCTTAACGATTACCATACCTCTAGAGATTTGAGTTTTCTCAATACCTCTTAATAGGATACCAGCGTTATCTCCAGCCTCACCTCTATCAAGGATTTGACGGAACATTTCAATACCAGTAATAGTAGAAGTTAATTTCTCAGCTCCCATACCGATAATTTCAACTGGGTCCCCAGTTTTAGCAATACCAGTTTCGATACGACCTGTAGCAACTGTTCCACGACCAGTAATAGAGAATACGTCTTCAATTGGCATCAAGAAAGGCTTTTCGTTATCACGAACAGGCTCTTCAATCCAGTTATCAACTTCTTCCATTAATTTAAGAAGAGCATCTACCCATTTTTGCTCACCGTTAAGTGCACCTAAAGCAGAACCTTGAACAACAGGACCATTATCACCATCATACTCGTAGAAGCTTAAAAGATCTCTGATCTCCATTTCTACTAGCTCAAGTAATTCCTCATCATCAACTAAGTCAACTTTGTTCATGAATACAACAATTCTAGGAATACCAACCTGGCGACCTAAAAGGATGTGCTCACGAGTTTGTGGCATAGGACCATCAGTAGCAGCAACAACAAGAATAGCACCGTCCATTTGAGCAGCACCAGTAACCATGTTCTTTACGTAATCCGCGTGACCAGGACAGTCAACGTGTGCGTAGTGACGTTTTGCTGTTTGATATTCTACGTGAGAAGAGTTAATTGTAATACCTCTTTCTTTTTCTTCTGGCGCATTATCAATTTGATCAAATGATGTTGCTGCAGAGAAACCTGCATCAGCCAAAACTTTAGTAATAGCTGCAGTCGTAGTTGTTTTTCCGTGATCTACGTGTCCAATTGTACCAATATTTAAGTGTGGTTTTGACCGATCGAATTTTTCTTTTGCCATTTTGTATTAATTTTAATCTTAGTTATATATTAGTGTTCTATTGTATTTGCAACTTGAGCCAATGATGGGAATTGAACCCATGACCTCTTCCTTACCAAGGAAACGCTCTACCCCTGAGCTACATCGGCCTTTTAACTAGCCCTTCAACGTTGCTCAGGGTAAACAGTTCAAAAGCTTAAAGCTCAATGCTGTTTTTTAAAAAACAACAATAAACCCTAAACTAGAAACCATTTTAGAGCGGGAGACCGGGTTCGAACCGGCGACATTCAGCTTGGAAGGCTGACGCTCTACCAACTGAGCTACTCCCGCATTTTATGAGCAAATTCCCTCCCCGACAAGCGTCGAGACTGTTTCATATCCAGAGACGAAAATCGAAACTTTTTAGAGAATCTAATCAAAAGATTATTCAATCTATAAATGAACTACTTCAAACTTTGCGCAAAACTAACATAATTTTACTTATTACGTTTGAAATTTTCAATTTTTTATTGAAAATAAAAAATAGTAGTGGGGAGAGCAGGATTCGAACCTGCGAAGACATAGTCAGCAGATTTACAGTCTGCCCTCGTTGGCCGCTTGAGTATCTCCCCAATTCTTCAATTATGAATTAAGAATATAAAATTCACAACTAAAACTTTCAATAATTCTAATGAACTTGTAGATTTAAAAATCTACTTATTTGTTTTTCATAATTCCGAATATACAATTCTGAATTATTGAGCCGATGGAGGGACTCCCTTCGACTGCGCTCAGGATAAACTTCTCGCCCCGATTAAACCAAGCTCTAATTTTAAAACTCTAGTTTAATTCCTGATTCACTTTTCAAAATTTCAGAGCCGATGGAGGGACTCGAACCCACGACCTGCTGATTACAAATCAGCTGCTCTAGCCAGCTGAGCTACATCGGCTTTTTTTACTTTTTATGAGTTGCTTTCTAACTCGTAAAAAAGCTCGTTATTTCTAACGGAGTGCAAATGTATATAAACTTCTCGTTTCAAACAAAACTTTTTCAAAACTTTTTTAAAAAAATTTCTATAAATACGATTTTTCTTTCTGTTTGCGCTTCTTTAATTGTCTCTCCAAAGCTCGTGAAGCCTCGTCAGTAGCGGCTTCAAAGGTCTTAGCTTCCTTTTTCACCATAATATCATCTCCAGGCACACTTAATAACACCTCTACTATTTTATTTTCTTTTTCACTCGTTTTTTGAACCTTCAAAAAGACATCTGCGAACACAATTTTGTCGTAAAATTGTTCAAGCTTCGACAACCTTTTTTTAACAAAAAACAACAGCTCTTCTTTCGCCGTAAAATTTGGCGCTTGTACGTTTACTTTCATATCACTATAATTTTATTTAATTGCTAAGTAGTTTTACACCATAAATGCCATTTAAAATTAACTACGAGGATGTGAGTTTTTATAAACCTCTTTCAATTTAGCGATACTGTTTTGAGTATAAACTTGAGTAGATGCTAGACTAGAATGACCTAATAACTCTTTAACCGAATTTATATCAGCACCTTCATTTAAAAGATGAGTTGCAAATGAATGTCTTAATATATGAGGACTCTTTTTTACTTTTTCAGATGCCTTACTAAAGTAGACATTAATGATGCGATACACAAGAGTTTCATACACTTTCAAACCTTTTGCCGTGAGAAACAAATACTCATCATCTATTATATTCTCAAGCTCATCTCGTACAGACATATAGGCACGAATAGTATCAAGCACTGCTGGCAACAAAGGAATTATCCGCTCCTTATTACGCTTACCTAATACCTTAATTGTTTTCTGAGCGAAGGAAACACCGTCAATCTTAATATTAATTAACTCTGCCCTTCTAATACCTGTTGAATAAAACAACTCGACCACAAGACGATCTCGCAATCCCTCAAAATCATCGTTGCCTTGAAGCAATTCCATTACATTTACTATTTCATTTTCAGAAAATGGAACTTGTATTTTTTTTGAAGTTTTTAATGCTTTGTGTTTCGCCAACGGACTAACCTGTATTTGTCCTGTTTTTAAAAGAAATTTATAATAGGTTTTAAGAGAAGATATTTTCCTATTTACAGTTCTATTTGAAATACCAGAATCAACCAAAGACACTATCCAGCTTCGAATTACCGAGTAGTTTACATCTAGTATATCCCCGTGCTGAAACTCTTCTGAAGCAAATTGCTGAAATCCATCTAGATCTTTTAAATATGCTACAACCGTATGTGGTGAGTATTTTTTTTCAAGCTCTAAATAGTTTTTAAAAGAAGAAAATGGCATTTGCAGGTTTTTAGGTTGTAGCCAACTGCACATTAAATTAGAAGTCGACGTTAATCTCTATCTCAAACAGTGGTTCTACAAAATAACTCAATTACCCCACAAACTAATAATTTTTAATCATAAAAAAATCCGTTGGAAAAAATTCCAACGGATTTATATGATATAGAATCAAAAAGAATACTAAATATCTTCCTGATCTCTAAGATTCTGGATGTATTGCGCTTTTTGCATTTGCGCTCTTTTCTTAACAGATGGCTTTGTAAAAGCTTGTCTTGCACGCAACTGGCGCATTGTTCCTGTACGATCAAACTTACGCTTGAAACGCTTCAGTGCTCTGTCGATATTTTCTCCGTCTTTAACTGGTATAATTAACATAGTGTCATCACCTCCTCTCTTTAGGGCGGCAAAGATATAAAAAGTTTTGATTTATAAATAACAACTTACAAGGTTTTTTATAAAAAAGCAGTTTACAGCCAAAATTGCCCAATTAAAATATCATAATTTATTTTTCGGATAATGACGAAATTAGTTAAAACCTAAATAAGACTAGATTAATTTTTATACAATGAAGCTCTTTTGCTTAAATCTAAAATCAACTTTTCTTCTTCTTTACTTTCTAATAATACGTTATAAGTTTTCCAAAAAGCTTCATTGTAAGGCTTGCTAGAAAATATATCGGCAGACCAGTCATTTTGCTGTAATTCTTCTTTTACAAGCTCGGTATCTTGAATTATATCGGTAAACAGTATTTCCTGAACAGTATAATAATATTGTTCTCCTTTATCAAAACCAGGTTCTGCTTCAGTTTTAACTCTATCGGAAGACCTATCTCCTGTATTTACAAGTTTTGGAGTTTCATAAAAAATATAATTAGGATACATCTTTCCATTATACTCCATATAAGTCATGGTTAACTTATGTATGGTTTGAGTATCAAACAAACTCTTGCTTCTTCTTTTCTGAACATCAGAAGCTGCTGTCAACTCATACTCCACTCTTTTAATCGCGTAATTATCATAATAGATGTAAATCCACCCTTTCGGCTCAAACCCTTCGTTATAGATGTTAGGCGTATTCAAACCGACAAAATCCTTGCCTTTTGTGATTTTAATTTTATAAATTTTCCTTCCGTTATCTACTAAAATCGTATCGAGGTTAAACTCATGTTTTTCTAACATATTTTTCCCCAACAAAGCCCCTGTTGTATTACTATTCCTCAATAGATTTAACTTTCCTTTAAATAGATTTTCTAATCCATTTACACGACTATCATTCCATTTAATAGCATTAATCAAAGCTGACTTCTTAACAGAATTTAAATTTACATTACCAGCATTAGACCCTATACTTTTTAAGTAAGCAGAATACGTAAAAAGACTGTCGATATCCCTTAAATCGTAACTTTTTCGGGTTTCATCTACGTTTATTTTTATAAAATCTTTTGCTCCAGCGGCATAACTAGAATCGTATAATGTAATCGCACTTTCTATAAGCCACTTGTATTCCTTTTTATTTCGTTCTTTGTGACGTAAAAATCCTTTTTGAAGATAGGCCTGTTCTGGTAAGTTTGCCGGAAGCCTTTCGATAGCTTTTTGCACTATTCCATTACCAGTAGTTGGCCGTGGATCGGCAACAATTACAACTTCATCTAGGGAAGCAACATCTTCTTCAAGAAAAATATCGGAACCATTTTCAAAGCCTTCAATTACCACCTTATAGCTTTTATAACCTATAGAAGATATTACCAAGGTATCATTTAAATGTTCTTTGGGAACTTTTAAGGCAAAATTACCATCACTGTTAGAAATAGTTCCAATGGTAGTATTTTTGATATACACACTAGCACTTTCTATAGGCTGAAAAGTTAAGAAATCTGCAACCTTCCCATTTAGGTTGGTTTGTGAAAAGGTGGTCGCAGTTATGAACATTACGATCACACTTAATAAATGCTTTAATTTAAAGTGCTTCATTATTTTGAAAAGATTAAAATTTTAAACTTTGAACATCCATCATTATACATTAACATTTAGGCGCTATTTGATATTATTTTTAAATATCAGCTTTAAGTCTACACCTAAATACAACCCTACTAAAACTAGGCACGGTAATCAATAAAAAAGACATTTAAAAAATGATTGTAAATAGTATCTTTTGATTCAATTTCAATCAGTTTTAAAACGTCTTCTTTCGCAACTTCCAAATCTAAAGCTTAGGTTATGTAGCTGGCTTGTATGATACTCCTTCAATAACCATTTTAGAAATAATTTCTCTTAGAATTTCAGAAGTACCACCACCAATAGGACCTAATCTACTATCGCGTAATAATCTTGCCAATGGATAATCTTCCATATAACCATATCCTCCTAAAAACTGAAGACATTCCGTCATCACCTCATCTGCTACTTTAGTCGAAATAAGTTTACTCATTGTGGCTTCTTTTACAACGTATTCCCCATCGTTTAGACGTTGTGCGGTTACGTAGTTAAATGTTTTTGCAACTTCCACTTCACTTGCTAGTTGTGCAACTCTATGACGTAGTGCTTGAAACTTCGAAATACTCTTACCAAAAGCAAATCTATCTTTCATATATTGAATGGTGTAATCTAATGCAAACTCACTACGTGCGTGTGCGTTAATCCCCATTATAAGTCTTTCTAATGCGAAATGTTGCATAATATATGGGAACCCCATGTTCTCCTCGCCCATTAGGCTTGATGCTGGGATTTCAACATTATCGAATGCTATTTCTCCTGTATCACTTGCTCTCCATCCAAGTTTGTCGAGTTTTGTTGCAGAAATACCTTTTATATCACGGTCCATAACAAAAATGCTAATTCCTTTGTTACCTAATTCTGGAGCCGTTTTAGCGGCAACTACAAGGTAATCGCTGTAAATTCCATTTGTGATAAAGGTTTTAGAACCGTTGATTATATATTTATCTCCTTTTTTAACCGCAGTTGTACGCATTCCAGAAACATCACTTCCTCCAAATGGTTCAGTGATACACAGACAGCCAATTTTATCACCCGAAATACTCGGTGCTAAATATTTTTCTTTTTGTTCGTGATTAGCTTCTTTTTTAAGATGCGTCATTGCAAGATAAGCGTGTGCCCACATTGCTGCAGCAAAACCACCACTGTTTACTTTTTGTAATTCTTCTAAGAAAATCACCGTATAGAAAAGATCTAAATCTAATCCGCCGTACTCTTCAGGCTGATAAATTCCAAAGTAACCCATTTCACCAAATTTTTTCCATATAAAACGGTCGATGGTACCTGTTTTTTCCCACTTTTCAATGTGAGGCACTACTTCTTTTTGAAGAAAATCCTGAAAACTTTTTCTGAAAAAATCGTGTTCTTCTGTAAAATGTAAATTCATCTGTAAATCTTATCTTGAAATTATTATGTTTGAAATTATTGAGTGACACCCACTAATCAAGGTTCTACAAATACACTTTTACTGTATGTAGAGTGATGTGGCAGCATTTCTAAGCCTTACTCAGCAGACAAATATAACTGAATTAGCTGTAACTTTCTTTGGCTCATACCTTCAATTTTATTTAGTTCTTCCACGTTCGTAATTTTATCACGTAGTCTTCGATATTCCCATATCTTTTTAGCCAACTCAAAGGATACTCCTGGAATAGTCGCAATATCTGATGCCGAAGCATTGTTTACGTTAATCTTAATTATCTCTTTTGGTGTTTTTACAGTGAAGACGTTTAATGTTCGTTCTACAACTTCGGGGCTTAAACCATAAACCGCATAAAGCTGTTTTTCGTCGCTAAAACCACCTATTGACTCACGATAAGAAACAATTCGTTTACTTAGCGCTTCTCCAATTCCGCTCACCTGTTGTAATTGAGTTTCGGTTGCTTGGTTTAAATCTATTTTTTGACTGAATGGTCGCGCTACAAAACCTTTATTTTGGTTAAATGAGGTAGCACTTACTTTTGAAGCAGAATTATTCACCCATTCTGGAAATTTAAAATAAGGCCTTATCTCAGCTAATAAAGAATCAGAAACTCCCGTTACTCTTTTAAAATCTGCAGCAGAATTTATCCATTTCCCTTCCTTTCTATATTGAAGCAACCTGTCTATTTCTTCATTAGACAACCTCAAAACATAACCGGAATAATCTGTAATGAAATTAGGGTTAAACTCAGACCTCTTTGTTTTACGTTTCTCTATTTCAATTAGACGAAGTGAATCTATTTCATTTTTTATGGAAGTAATTTCTTCAGAAGAAGTATCAAAACTTTCCGATTCTGAAAAATCGACAAACCAAAACAAGCATAGCAAAGTGACTATAAGTAACAACAAAAGCAAAATCCCATTTCGTTGCTGTTTCGAGAACGTGAAGTGGGATTTAAATTCCATAATAATTCTAGTTATAAATGTTTGGACATATCTTCTAGTCCGTCGTCAATAGCCTGGTGTTTAATTTTTATGGCTTTCATATATCGATTAAGTTCCTTCCGTACTACTGGCGTTAGTATCACCACCCCAATAATATTAGGAACTACCATTGCGAAAATCATTGCATCAGAAAAGTTAATTACCGATCCAAGGCTAATAACCGAACCAATCCAAATAAAGATACAAAATAGCAGTTTATATACAAGTTCTGTTACTTTTCCTCTTCCGAAAAGATAAACCCAACCTTGCATTCCGTAATAGGACCAAGAAATCATCGTAGAGAAAGCAAACATTATTACAGCAATTGTAAGGACGATTGAAAAGTGAGGGATTACACTATCAAAAGCAGTTGCTGTAAGCTCTACCCCTTCCTTAACTTCTACTCCGTATTGAATTATATTGTTGTCGAAATTTGTAATTACAATCACTAAAGCCGTCATAGTACAAATAACCACTGTGTCGATAAACGGTTCTAAAAGTGCTACAATACCTTCAGAGGCTGGATACTTAGTTCGTACTGCAGAGTGAGCAATAGCCGCTGATCCAACTCCCGCTTCATTAGAAAATGCACCACGACGAATACCTTGAATCATAACACCTACAAGTCCACCTGCAATACCAAGTCCAGAAAAAGCTCCTTCAAAAATAAGAGCAAATGCATCCCCAATATGATTGTAGTTTGCTATTAGAATAATAAGTGCGCCAAGTACATAAATACCGGCCATAAAAGGAACAATTTTTTCAGTAACCTTTGCAATTCTTTTAATACCACCAATTATAACAAAAGCTACAATTATAGCCATTACAATTCCAAACCATATCGAAGCACTTGTACCTTGAAGGTCGAAGAGTTGAACAAATTGCGCTGCGGCTTGATTGGCTTGAAACATATTTCCTCCACCAAAAGAACCACCAATAACAAAAATTGCGAATATTACCGCGAGTACTTTTCCTAGTCCGCCCATCCCTTTTTGAGCTAAGCCTTTTTTAAGATAGTACATCGGACCACCATATACAGTTCCGTCTGGACCTACATCTCGGAATTTAACCCCTAGAGTACATTCGGCAAACTTGGAAGCCATACCTAGTATACCAGCTAAGATCATCCAGAAAGTTGCACCTGGACCACCAATAGACAGTGCCACCGCAACTCCAGCAATATTACCAAGACCAACAGTAGCAGAAAGCGCAGCCGTTAATGCTTGAAAGTGTGAAACTTCACCATCAGCACTATCATCGCGAATTGTTTCTATAAGGTTTTCTTGTTCGTTAGGAGTTACATCACCGTATAAGGTATCCACCCCGTGTTTTTCAATGTCTTCATACTTACCCATTACAACTTTCACAGCCGTGTAAAACCCAGTAACATTTATAAGTTTAAAATAAATAGTAAAGTAAAGAGCCCCTCCAATAAGTACTATTAATACCCAAGGAATTTGAAAGGATTCAGAAAATGGAATTTCGTAAAAAATACCATCAACAAACCAACCTGTATATTTTTTAAAATTTAAATCTATCCTTTCAGAAGTGGAAAGTTCTTGTGCGAAAGTGAAAAATGGAATGATAAAAGTGATAAGTGAAAGAAGAAATTTCTTCATAGTGGATTTTTAAAATTTAACATTGTTATATTTAAAACGAAGCAAGATGCTTAAAAAAAATTAGAATTTCAAAAAATCACCCTATAAATTGTTAAGGCTTTCCTAAACCCCGTATTCTCTTTTAAGACTTTCAATTTGTTCAGGACGCCCAATCAAAATTAATTTTGAATCTTTTTGTATCAATAAGGATGGTTCTGGGTTTACTATATATTCACCTGTAGGAGCCCTATACCCTATAATAGAACATCCGGTTTTTTTTCGAACATCTAAGTCTTTTATAGCTTGTTCTTTTCCATCAGGACACATTTTTTCGAAAGGGATTTGCTCTACGTTAATACTATCTTGTTCTCCAGATACCGTAAGATTGTCTAAAAACTCAACTAAATCTGGCACCACAACTAACGAAGCCATATGATCGCCTCCTATTTTATCTGGCATTATTACATTATCAGCGCCAGCAAGCTTTAGCTTTTTATAACTTGTCTCTTCACTAGCACGACTTATAATTTTCAAGTTCTTATTCATCTGCCTGGCAGAAAGAACCATAAATAGATTATCGGCATCATTAGGAGTGGCACAAATTAGTGTAGAAGCTTTTTCAATTCCAGCTTTCAGTAAAACATCATCTTCTATTGCATCCCCTTGAACGAAAAGTATTTTTTCATTAGAAAAACGATCGATCACTTCTTCATCTTTTTCTATTATCACAAATTGCTTATTATAAGCTAGAAGTTTTTGAGCAGCTTGTTTTCCATTCCTACCGTATCCACAAACTATTATATGGTCTTTCATAGATTTTAATTTTTTTAGAACCGTTTTCTCTCTAAAACGTCCCAAATTTTTGCTTATTAAATATTCCGTAATTACAGAAATGGCGTAACCTACAATAAAGATACTCGAAATGATAAAAAGAGAAACAAAAACTTTCTCTTGAGGATTCAAAGGCATAACCTCTCCATAACCAACCGTTGTAATTGTAATAACGGTCATATACAAAGCATCTATCCAACTGTATTCAGATATAAAATGAAATCCAAAAACACCCGACATAAAAACGATAAGTAGCAAAAGCAGGGCGACGGTTATTTTTGAATTGAATTTTTTAATCATAAATCGAATACTGAAGTACGCTTAGTATTAACAAGATCCTTAAGTTTTAATAAAAATGCCATGGTAAGATATATAGCAAAGCCAACACCTAATGTGGCAAACGAAACATATATAAAGAATAGCCTAACGCTTTTGGCACGCATCCCTAAACGGTCTGCCAATCGTGAAGACACATAAAAACCTCTTTTTTCAAGGTAGTGACGTAATTTATAAACGGCTTGCAACATATTCGCAAATTACAATTTTGTAGTTAAATACAGTAGTACGGAATCAAAATTAAAAGTTTATTATTTCCCTTCTTCTGAATTCATAATCGAGTTTCCAATTGCGCATTGTAAACATTTATTTTTATCGCAGTATTCATTTTTAAGCTGAAGTAAGGCTTGGCTTTGATAAGCGTTTATGGAAACAGACTTTAAAGAATTAAACTTTTTTACAATGGAATTTTCTTCTGAAGCAATTTCAGAAGTTAAATTTATTATCTCCTCTGATGCATCCCTTCCTTCTCGTCTAGCATAACAGAACTTAATAGGAATAATAGTATTGATAATAAGAAGATCTATAAAACTTTTGGTTATTTGCTTTTTTCTATTAGCGGAAGGAATTCCAAAGTTATAATGATTATTCCAATAGGAACTTGCCTGAATATCGAAGAGCCTATATAACTCATCTAGCTTTTCTGAAGCAATTACCTTTGAAAAAAGATTTGTTTTATTAGCATACAAATTAGCCAATTGCGATAGCCTAATAGTTGGAAAATTAGGAGGTCTTAACCTGAAGTATTTTGGTATTATCACACTACTATTTTCAAGTTTAAATTTGTGTTTCAAATATTCGTATTTACTTTTTAAAGCTTTAAAGTAATGATCTTCCTTATCGCCCTCAAGCATTCCTGCCTGCCCTAACAGCAACGCTTCCAAACTCTCTAAATCCTGACTACATTTTTTTACAACTGAAAAGTTTACCGACTTTCCAATGCTAAAAAACGAATCGCCATTAATTTTTAGGCCAAAGTTTTTACACAGCATTTTAAACAGCAAGCTTTCCCAATGATTTTGAGAATCTTCCAACTCACTTATAATTAAGGTTTCTTTCTTTTGTAGCCTTTCGAAATAAAGCCGCTCCAACCAATTTTCAATCACAAACTCATCTACATCAGCAAAGTCGTTTTCACAATTAATCCATTTCTTAGATTTTGAAAACAGCTTTTGATATTGTGTTATTGCACTTTTTGGAGTGTGGTTTTTAATTACAAAAGTCGGAATCACTGAACCGTCTTTTCTATGAACCTCAACATCGTGAATCCAAACAACGTGGAGAATTACATTGTCATAAGCGGGATCCAATTCGTGATTGTGCGCATACCAATCTGAAGATTTGATATGAATTTCAACATTGCCAGCCCAAAGTTGATTATCTATTTCAATTTGGGCATTAAAGAAATCGGGGCCTGAATTAAAGTTATGGCTCCCTTGATTTACAATGTGTAATTTCTCATTCGTCGAAGTGTAAAACTTAGATGTATCGAACTTCTGAAATTTCCACAAATAATGTAGAAAGTCCTCGTTCATTTCAAAAATCATTAAGAATTTTAAATAAGCCTTAGTAAATATACTGAAATATTACTTGGCTTCCACTTCAACCCTAGAGTCTTTAGGTTGTTGCTTTTTCTCTACTGGTTCAGGAATTGTATCGACAAACAAAATACGATTCCATTTATAAAGCCTACGCATAAGTAGCATATACCGGATTATACCAACAGCTAAAAAAATAACACATACTCCAAGGGCTACGTATCCCAACCACTTTATACTCTCAAAATCTTTTAACTGTAAAATTCCAATCCCCCCTATTAGCAAATATAACGAGGAGCGTATATATGAAAGTAACGTTCGCTCGTTGGCTAACTTTGTGCGCTCCAATGCTAAAATCTCATTGGTATTTTTTGGCACAGGCTTAGTACGTAGAAAGCGGAAAAGTTTTTTAGCTTCGTTTTTCATTATTACAGTTAAAGTTTAATTTTTTCTACTCCGAGAATTCCGTTTGCCTGAACTTTGTCAAGATATACTTAGTCGTAGGCTTTTTCCTAATCCACAATAGTTCACACCTAAAAGGAATCTCTTTATGGTGATTACTTAAGTAGACTCTCTAGAGCAGTTCAGTTAAGATACAAAAATAAAACTTATAGCCTTAAAACCGATTAATCAGTTATAATCAAGGAATAATCTTAGCTACTTATCCCTCGTCCTCCACAAAGCCTTGCTCACGCATCCACTCGTCGTTATACATTTTCCCAACGTAACGACTTCCGTGATCGTGGAAAAGAACTACAACCACATCATCTTTTGTAAAATGCTCTTTTAATTGAAGCAACCCTTTAATCGCTGCTCCAGCAGAATTCCCTAAAAAGAAACCTTCCATTTTAGCAAGTTTCTGAGTATAAATTGCCGCATCCTTATCGGTTACTTTCGTAAAACCATCGATAATACTGAAGTCTACATTTTTCGGTAGAATGTCTTCACCAATTCCTTCGGTTATATACGGATAGATTTCGTTTTCGTCAAAAATCCCCGTTTCGTGATATTTTTTGAAAACACTTCCGTAGGTATCAATTCCCCAAACTTTCACATTTGGATTTTGCTCTTTTAGGTATTTACCTACACCACTAATTGTTCCGCCAGTACCAACACCAACTACAAAATGAGTCACTTTTCCATCCGTTTGATTCCAGATTTCCGGCCCTGTACTTTGGTAATGTGCTTTTGCATTACTTGGGTTGTCGTATTGGTTTACATACCAACTATTAGGTGTTTCTTCTGCTAATCTTTTTGAAACAGAATAATAACTGCGTGGATCTTCGGGAGCAACATCTGTTGGACAAACTACCACTTCGCTACCTACCGCTCTAAGAATATCAACTTTTTCCTTACTCTGTTTATCGCTAATTACACAAACCATTTTGTAGCCTTTAACGATTGCGGCAAGTGCAAGACCCATTCCGGTGTTTCCAGAAGTTCCTTCTATAATTGTTCCGCCTGGTTTTAACCTACCATCAGCCTCAGCATCTTCAATCATGGTTAATGCCATTCTATCCTTTACCGAGTTTCCAGGGTTAAAAGTTTCGTATTTGGCAAGTACCAAAGCAGGAATGTCTCCAATTATTTTGTTGATTTTTACCATGGGTGTATTCCCAATAGTACCTAGTATATTTTCTGCGTATTCCATAACAAATTTTAAGAGTGCAAAGGTAAGATTCTTAATTCAGAAATCAGAATTATGAAATATTAATTAAATAATTCAAAACTTTACTCAAACCGAATAGCCTTCACAGGAGATATTTTTGAAATAATAAATGAAGGAATTAAAAGCATTATTAAACACAGTAGAAAAGTACCTGCATTTAAAATAAGAATATAGTCTAAGCTTAAATAAACGGGAGCTTCGTTTACGTAATAAGTATCCGGGTTTAATTTGAAGATTTTACCATACTTCTGAATTAGCAGTAAGCCAATTCCTATCACATTTCCCCAGAAAAGACCAACCCCTATTAAATACATCGCGTTGTAAAGAAAAACTTTCCTAACACTCCAATCGCTGCTACCCAGCGCTTTTAGAATTCCTATCATTTGGGTGCGTTCTAATATCAAGACCAATAAAGCTGTTATCATATTAATGCCCGCCACCAATATCATAATCCCGATAATCATAATAATATTAAAGTCGAAAAGATCAAGCCATTCAAAAATAGAGGCGTATTTCTGACGGATAGTCTGTGTGTCTAGCGTGCTACTGGTTTCATTATAAACCTCGTTTCCGATAGGAACTATATTATCAAAATCGTTTACAAAGACTTCGAAAGCGCCAATTTGGTCATCTTCCCATTTATTCAAACGTTGTATGTGGCGAATATCTGTTATAATAAACTGTTCATCAAACTGCTGAAAGCCGCTGTTGTAAATTCCAACAATATCGAAACCACGACTCCGTGGCGTTTTTGAAACCTCATCGTTTAAGAAAAAAGTGGTCACTTTATCACCCAACTTCAATTGAAGCCGATTTGCCAAATATTCCGAAATTAAAATATCTTCATTCAAATCACCTTTAAAATCGGGTAAATTCCCTTCAACCAAAAAATCTTCGAAAGCACTCCAATCGTAATCGCTGCCAACACCTTTTACCACGACCCCCTCAAAATCATTTTCGGTACGTATTACGCCACCTTTTGAAGCCGTAACCTGCACGTGTTTTATTCCTTCAATAGTTTTAAATGTGGGATAAAAATCTTGGTTTTTGGAAATGGGATTCTGCGAATCGTTGGAAAAATTGGTGTCAAAATTCGTAATAATTATATCGCCGTTAAATGCAGAAACCTTTTCGCGGATTTTCTTTTGAAGTCCAACGCCCGTGGCGATTGAAACGAGCATCATAATAATCCCGATGGCGATTGCAGTGATTGCAATTTTTATAATCGGTGCCGAAATACTACTTTTATAGTCCTTGGAAGCAATGATGCGCCGGGCGATGAAAAATTCGAAATTCACGGAAGTTTTTTGGGCTTAACTTTTTTCAAAAATACGGTTTTCTTTGACAATCTTATAGTTTAATTTTACAAGTTCATACTATGAGCATTACATAGTTTTTTTTAAAAGAAGCTTCTCCGCAAAGTATTGAAATATGAAAGATGGGGATATAATTTATTGCAAAAAAAAATCCCAAAGGTTATCAGAAACCTTTGGGGTCTTTAATATACTGCTTAAGCTTAGATAGGAATTTATTTAATAATTGTGAAAAAACCTTTCTCTCCATTTTGTCCGTCCCATTTCAACTCTCCATTAAACCAAACTTTCTGAACCCTTGGTTGATTATTATAAGTCCTGTCATATTCTGCTTGCAACGTATCGGTTTCATTTTCATTCCATTCAACATATGTTATTGGTAGCTCTTCCGTTTCGACACTGTTTTGAAATATTCTTATTCTATACTCATTTTCATTTTGATAAATTAAAAAATTTCGAGGATAATCCATATTTGGATCAAAAATTTCCTGCTTTTCTCCATTTACTAAGTAGTAAATTTTAATTTCGTCGGCTCTATAGGCATTCTGATTATTTGGGTTTAGCATATCTATTCCACTGTGGTCTTTCAAGGAAATCTCTACAGCCGTATCAAAAAAAACAGCCACCTTTTCGGTCTCATTGTCTTTACTACATGCCGTTAAAAAGGTTAACACTATTAAAGTTACAATTGCTTTCATAATTTTAAGGTTTTATATTATATATCATTTTTAACTCATTAGTAAAATTATAAGGCCCTGGACTGAAATCATCGAATGAATACCAGCCATTATATGTTCCGTTCCACCCCCAATTCATTCTAAATTGCAGATACCAAGCGGCACCACCACCAGGAATACAGATTTTAGTACTTTTAGTTCCTTCACACACCCACATGTGACCTCCTGTATTTGTGCCTCCGGTACTGGAAAGTATAACTGGTCTACTGGATTGCAATTCTTGCTTAACTATATCTTTATTATAATTTGCTTGGTTTGCAGTTGAATAACCGAAAGAGTTTTTAAAAATTCCGACAAAATTAAAAGTATTGACTACACTAGTGGCATTACAATTATATGTAATTACTGGAATAGCATTATGAATATCTTTGATAAATAATGCTGTGGTGTTGGTTCCATTTCCTGGAAGCATTGCTGACCAATTATAGTTTGTGGGATACTGATGATATTTCATCACTTGTGCAACAGCAATGGGAACACAACCCGCTAAATATCTATTGCATTGACCCGTACAGGAAGAATATGGCATATATGTATTGTAATCGCAACCCTGCCCCCAAGTTGTATTAATTAAAGGTCCAAATTGATAATTTTCGTTTACGCAACCGTCATCTGGGTCTTCTTTGTTAAAATATACTAAATGATCCCATTGGTATTTTATTTCATTTGATTGTACCAAATTGTTTTCTCGAATGTATTCAATATTCTTAGTAACATTTGTTTGCCAATCAATTATACCTAATGGCTTATCATCTAAATCTACGTCAAAAAAATCACTTTCAGAATAAGCTAAAATAGGTTTAACTCTGTTGTCTGCCGAGAGTAAAAGAAACCCTCCATTTTGATAATTTATAACATAGAATGCAGCAACATTCCTTTTGTCATTAATAGGTACAATTTGACTAATTTGGATATTAGCGGAGTTTCCAATTCCCTTTGAACTCCCTTCAAATAAATTAGGAATAATCTCCGATCCAATTTTTGTAGCTTTTGATTGATCAATGAAATGCTCAATCTGTTGGTATTGCAGGGGCGACTTATCATAAGCTTCCTCCTTTTGACAAGACAATAATGTAAAGATAAAAAGCAATATGAAAGTATATTGCCAGATTCGGGGTTTGATTTTCATAATACAAAAATTTAAAAGGATGGTAGGTAAAATTTTTGTACCGTAAAGTAGGTGCGCACCAGTACATTTACTAATACGGTGTAAATGAAAAAAAAAAAAACGAATTGTAGGAAATTTTTTAGTTAAATTTTTAAAACTTATTTTTTTGAAGCCTAACGCCCGTAGCAATAGAGATTAACATCATAATAATACCGAGCGCAATTGCAGTAATTGCAATTTTTATTATCGGTGCCGAAATACTACTTTTATAGTCCTTGGAAGCAATAATGCGCCGGGCGATGAAAAATTCGAAATTCACTATGATTTTATGGGCTTAACTTTTTTCAAAAATACAGTTTTATTGGTTGTTTTGACTATTTTTTCCTGCGGAAGTTCTACAGAGAAGAAAGAAGAAAGAGGAAAGAAAAAAGAGGGACTAGAAACAGAACTCAAGACTCAAGACGGACAAATCATCGTTGGTGCGGAGCAATTTCAGCTTTATTCTGAAATTTTGAAAGGTAAAAACGTGGGCGTGGTTGCAAATCAGACTTCTATTGTTCACGAAAAAACAAATCCCGCAGAGATTACCGGAAATATAAGTTATCTTGTTTTAAACACCCATTTAGTAGATTTTTTAATTTCGAAAAAAGTCTCTGTAAAAAAAGTTTTTGCACCAGAGCACGGTTTCCGAGGTACTGCAGATGCCGGCGAACACGTGAAGGATGGCGTGGATTCTAAAACTGGCGTTCCTTTAATTTCACTTTACGGCAGCAATAAAAAACCTTCGCAGGAACAATTAAAAGGAATTGACGTTGTGGTTTTTGATATACAAGATGTAGGCGCGCGGTTCTACACCTACATTTCTACGCTACATTATGTAATGGAAGCTTGCGCGGAGTTAGGAATTCCAGTAATCGTTCTCGACCGCCCAAATCCTAATGGACATTTTATTGACGGCCCAATCTTAGAAGCGGAAAATCAAAGTTTTGTAGGGATGCACCCAATTCCTATTGTACATGGAATGACAATAGCCGAATACGCAAAAATGATAAATGGCGAGGGCTGGTTAAAAAACAGTGTGAAATGTGAGTTGAGTGTGGTAACTATGAAAAATTACAATCATAAAATGGAGTATTCACTTCCTATAAAACCTTCACCAAACTTACCGAATGCTCAGTCCATAAACCTCTACCCTAGTCTTTGTTTTTTTGAAGGTACATTTATAAATGCTGGTCGCGGTACCGATATGCAATTTCAAATATTTGGAGCGCCGAGCTTACCTGCTTCAAAATATAATTTCACATATACTCCACAATCTAATGAAGGTGCAAAAAACCCAAAATTTAAAGGAGAACTTTGTTACGGGAAAGACTTACGAAATGAGCCTAAACTTGAAAAAATCAACTTAGAGTGGTTGATTGATGCCTACAATGCCAATGGCCGAAAGAAAGATTTTTTTAATTCATTTTTCGTAAAACTAGCAGGTACTAAAAAACTACAACAACAAATTGAACAAGGTCTTACTGCCGAAGAAATTCGAGCAACTTGGAAGGAAGGACTTAATGAATTTGGAAAAGTAAGAGAGAAGTATTTGTTGTATAAATAATTTTATTTCGACTCCGATCAATGACCCTATTCAATCTCCGTTAAAAGGCCGGTTTTGGTGGTTGAGCGAAGTCGAAGCCACTATTTACTTAGGCAAGCGTTTCTTCATTTCCTCTACAATATTAAAAGCTGCTGGACAGATAGCTACGTTTTTCATTGTTAAGTTAGAAATCTGCTGAAACTTTTTTCTATCGGTATGTGGAAATTCGCGACAGGCTTTTGGGCGTACGTCGTAGATGCTACAGTAATTATCCGCACCTAAAAAGGTACAGGGAACACTTTGCAGTACGTAATCTTTATCTTCATCAATCCGCAAGTAGGTTTCAATAAACTGTTGCGGTTTCATTCTAAAATGCTTAGAAATACGCTCGATATCTTTATCGGTGAAAAGCGGCCCTGTGGTTTTACAGCAATTGGCACAAGTAAGACAATCTGTTCGTTCAAACTCTTCCTCGTGTAGCTCTTGCATCAAAGTATCGAGATGCTTGGGTGGCTTCTTTTTTAGTTTGGCAAAAAACTTCTTGTTTTCGGCTTCGGCTTCCTTTGCTTTTTGTGGAAGTTGATTTAGAATGTTCTTCATTTCAATGTTTCTTTGCGCTCTTTGCACTCTTTGCGCCTCTGCGGTGCATTCTTACCGCATAGTCTTTATTTATTCAGCTTCGAAAACCAATTCGCCATTAATAAAAGTTGCAACCACCTTAGTGTTTGGTAATTCTTTTTCATCAACAGTCATTATGTCTTTATCTAGTATCGTAAAGTCTGCAAACTTACCTACCTCTATACTTCCTTTTTCATCTTCTTCAAAATTTGCAAAAGCTGCCCAAATAGTCATTCCTTTTAACGCTTCCTCACGTGTTAACGCATCTTTCATTTGGAAACCTTCTTCTGGAAAGTGTTCTAAATCTTTTCTCGCTACAGCCGAATAGAATGTATACATCGGATTTACGTGTTCAACAGGAAAATCGGTTCCTAAAGCAATACTTCCAGCTTTGTCTAACAAACCTTTGTAAGCATAGGCCCCTTGCATTCGCTCTGCTCCTATTCTATCTTCTGCCCAATACATATCGCTTGTACAATGTGTTGGCTGTACAGAAGGAAGTACATTATTATGGTCGTTGAAATATTCAAAGTCTTCCATCGAAATAATCTGAGCGTGTTCTACCCTCCAACGCCTATCATTTTTTCCAGTTAATGCCTCTTTGTAGGCACGTAGAACAGCAATATTTGCCGAATCACCGATTGCGTGTGAATTCATTTGAAACTCTGAATTAGCCAACTTGGTTGCTATAGAGTCTAACTGTTCAGAAGAAGTCATCATTGCTCCGTAATGGCCCGGCATATCACTATAAGGCTCACGCATTGCAGCTCCTCTTGAACCTAATGCTCCATCGGAATAGATTTTAAACGAACGCACATTTAGCCTGTCGGTTTTATAGGTCCCCTTATCTAAATAATAATCTAAATTCTCTGGACTATTACTCACCATTGCGTACATTCTAAGCTTAAATTTTCCTTGCTTTTGAAGTGTATCAATCAATTCAATAATATTTCTATCTAAGCCTGCGTCATCTACAGTAGTTAGCCCATATTTTAAAGCTTCTTTTTCTGCATCTAAAAGCGCTTCAATGGAAACTTCTTTTGTTATTTCTGGGTACGTTTTAAAAACCAATTCCATTGGGCTATCTACCAACACTCCAGTTGGCTGGCCATTTTCTAAAATAACTTCCCCACCTGGCATTTTAGTTTTTGCTGTAATTCCAGCCAATTTCAATGCTTTAGAGTTTACTAAAAGGGCGTGACCATCAATTCGTCGTAATGCCACAGGAGTATCTGGGAAAAGTGAATCTAATTTTTCCTTAGTTGGAAAGTTTTTGTCCTCCCAATCATTTTGATCCCATCCGCGTCCAATGATGTAATCTACTTTCTGCTCCAATTGGAATGTAACAACTCGTTCCAACACCTCATCATAACTCTTAGTTCCAATTAAATCTACTCTTTGTAAGCCTAAACCTAGACCATATAAATGTGCGTGTGCATCGATTAACCCAGGAACAATAGTATTGTTTTTTGCATCGCAGGTTTCCTTGATTTTATATTTTAATTCTAGTTCAGGCTTTAGGCCTATCTCTAAGATTTTCCCATCCTTTACAACTAGCGCGTTCGCCACACTAAAATCTTTATCTACTGTGTAAATTGTCGCATTTTTAATGAGTAAATCGGCAGGGATTTTCTCAGGCGCACAGGAAAAAATTGAGACGGTAAGTAAAAGAAGTAATAGTTTTTTCATCGGAATGAAGTGTTTTAGTAAAGCTGTAAAAATAGAAAACATCCGCCAAAGACGGATGTTTTCAAAGTGTTATTTTAAAAGTGATTACCAATCAAATTTATACGTAACTCCAGCTAGGCCTTGAATTCCTTGAACTGGATAATTCATCCACTTTTTATAGTTGTCGCCAAATAAATTGCTTCCTTTTACAAAGGCTGAAAGCCTATCTGTAAATCTGTAGCCAAAACTAAGGTTAGCATCAACAAATCCGTCTAAGGTAATTTCCTCTCCTATGAATCCGGCGTTTGATATATCCTTGCGCTCTCCAACATAAAATAAGGATGCACTACCATACAGTTTTTCAGTAATATTAAAATTAGAGAATACAGAAGCTTTTAAACTTGGTAAATTCCATGCTTCACTTTGCACATCGGTACTATAACTGTAGTAGTTAGCATTAACCCCAACAGAAAATTGTCCTGAAACATCAACCTTAACTTCTCCAAAAAACGCTAATGTATTTATATCGTCGTAAACTACATTAAATGAATTTCCATAATGATATCCTTCATTTTGTGAAGTAGTAAAGTTTATATCGTTTGATTGAAATAAAGCACTGTTTTCATCTTTACCATAAGATACTCTCGCGTTGTAAGCGAAAGCATTAGAAAGCTTTCCTTTAACCCCTCCAAATGCTTCATATAATTTTTTAGTAGGTGCAATATTTAAGGTTGGGGAAACAAATGGATTTTCCTCTTTAAAATCATAATAGGTATTCTGCTTAATTCCACCCTCTGCACCACCATATGCAATTACAGTTTCGTCAAGCAATCTATACGAAACATTCACCTTTGGATAAAGTGAAAAGTTGGTGTCGCTATTTTCAGTGTCTAAACTCACATATCCTGCAACCCCCAAAGAAACACTAAGCTCGTTATTTACAAAGTTGATAGATGGTGCTAGTCCTACATTTAAATAACTGTACTTTATATCGGTTGAATTTGAATAATCTCTATCAAAACTCCCCATCAAATAATCTAAATCCCCATCAAGTTTGAAGGTTACATTTTCTAAAGGAAAAGAGAATTCTGGTTTCAACTTAGCATTTAGTTCAGAAGAAGAAAACGAATCTCCGGTATAACGTATAGAAGCCGCTGCTTTATCAAAAAATGAATCGTCTAAAGCAATACTACCTCCCACATATCCGCTTAAATAGTTTTGTTTCGTATCAATTCTAGCAAGGTCTTCATCTGAATAATATCCTTTTGGAACTCCATACCAGTTGAATAATTGATGTTCAACTCCTGCATCCAATCTATAGGTAACATCCCTTTGCCTACTTGTGTAATTTGCGTCAAGGCTAGTGTCGTAATAGTGGTTGTCTAATTTCACGTCTTTTATATCTCCTTGTGAAGAATTATGTCTGAAAAAGAAACCAGCATTATCTGTACGGCTTATTTCGAAATTACTGTATAATTCCCCTAAAATTGAAGTGTAATTCCCAAAACCTAAGGTGGCATAATTATCATACAACTTAACAGGTTTCGCTTTTTCTACATTTGTAGCTTTTCCTTTTGCAGGAGTAAATGTTGATGCTACAGGAACAGAAAATATACTATACTTCACATCTTTTTTAGCGGTAGAAACCGAATCGTTTAAGGACGGGGTTTCCTTTACTTTAAAAGCATCTGATATAGTTGGAGTATATGGTTTTACAACATTCACCACTTCAGGATCTAATTCCTTTTCCTGTGCATTTGCAGAAAAATGAAAAAGAAATAATGCTGGGATTGAAAATAAAACTATTTGTTTTATGGACATATTTGCAAAAATTTATATTTATTGTTTTAATGATTTCTTTGTGTCCTTGGCGTCTCAGCGGTAAAAATTACACCGCAAAGTCGCAGAAAGCGCAGAGGTTTTTAGTTTCCGGTTTCTACAGATGAATTTGTTTTTGCTTCAGCGTTTTTAATCAGTGCTAATTCTGCTTTTGCTTCTTCAACTACTTCTGGATATTCAGTGAAGTTTTTAGTAACGCTTTCCAAAATATAAGTTGCTTGATACGCGTCGTTTAGCGCATAAAAGTTTTTAGCCATTAGCACCAAACCTTTTGCTCCATAAAGCTTATATCCTGAATAATCTTTAGCTAATTTCTGAACCGATGCATTTGAAGCCTCATAATTTCTTTCTTTGTTTTTGAAATAGGCATCGAAGTACAATGATTCAGCAGCAAGCTGGCCTGTTGCAATTTTTTGAACTTCGGCGTAGGCTGTTTTAGCTTTAGTTTCGTTGTTTGTTTTCATCGCAGAACGTGCAATAATTACTTGCGCATCACTCTTAATAGAGTTATCAATTTTTGAATTCTGTAAAACCTTTTCAGCATAGTTTACTGCTTCAGCATACTTCTTCAACTCGTAAGAAGCCTTCATACTGTTAGTCTGCGCAAAGATGATATTCTGTGGAAAATCTGCTTCAGCCTCTAATCTTGTTAAGTATTTTAAAGCACTCTTATAATCTTGCTTCCCTAAATACAATTCTGAAACTCTCGATAATGCCTGTTCTGTAAATTCGCTTCTCTCACGATTTACAACATATTCAAAATGTGGAATAGCTTTTTCTGAAGCTTTGTTTGCAAAATAAATCTGACCTAAATAGAAGTGCGCTTTTAAAGCGTGTTGACCATTTGGAAACTCCTTTAAATATTCTTGAAAACGACCTTGTGCTTGTGACTGTTTGTTTTCTAGATAAGGTTGTTCCGCTGCGAGATAAGTGGCATCGTCAAGTTCTGTATCGCCAACTTGCACATACTCTAAATCTTTTACCCAACGTGCATATTCATCTACATTACCTTGGTCTATATAAATGATTTTTGCAGATGATACTGCTTGTAAAGCTTCTTGTGTAGATGGAAAATCTTTCGCTACTCGTTTAAAAATAGCTAAGGCCTCATTACTCCTTCCGGTGTTGTCGTAAATAAGCGCTTTTTTAAGCAATGCCTTCGGAACGAAGATACTGTTTGGCGTATCGCGAATCATTTGATCGTAAGCCGAAATAGCTTCTGCGTTTTTATTTTGAGCTACATACGTATTTCCTAATTCGTATAAAGCATCATCACGGTAAACCGACTTTGGATATTTCTTAGAAAAGGCAATTAACTCCTCTATTTTCTTTTCGCTTCTATCTACAAAACCATAGCTTATAGCTTTTTGGAATTCTGCATAGTCGTTGTTACCGCCTAATTCAACTGCAGCATTGTAATTTTCCATTGCCGGCCAGTATTGGCTTGTAACAAAATAACTATCTCCCAAACGTAAATAAGCATCTTTCTTTCTTACATTTTCGGTCGAAGATGAACTTACATAACTTTTAAAGTTTGAGATAGCATCAGCATAATTTTTTAGTTTGAATTGATTGTAAGCCACATTGTACTTCAAATTTTTATATTCTGAAGTATTTTGAGAGCCTGCTAACTTTGCAAACTTATTATAACCACTTAAAGACTTTTCATAGTTTGCCAATTGATAATCACTTTCTGCCTTCCAATATGTTGCGCGAGCAGTGAAATCTTGGGCTTGTGGTTCTTTCAAACTCTTATCGAAATAGACGATAGCTTCGTTGTAATTCGATTCGTTATAAAGCTCTATTCCTCTAAAAAAAGCAACTTTTTGGTAAGCCGCCTTATCTGCGAAATTCTTGTTGTTTTCCAATAACTCAAGCGCTTCTTTATAGTTTTTTGAAGTGATGTAGCTGTCTATCAGTAATTTTTTAAGCTCATCGTTATTAGCGTTGTTTGGATATTTTTCTATAAAAGAAAGAATAACTTGTGGCGTGCTTTTGTAGCTATTCCCGATTTCGTAACTCAGTTTTGCATAGTTTAAATACGCATCTTCTTGAATTTCGGCACTGAAATCCATTTCTGAAGCATTTTTAAAAGCGTTTAATGCTTCTTGTTTTTTGTTCAGTTTTAAATAACTCTCAGCTAAATGGTAATAAGCATTTTGTGCAACTGCATTCTTTCCGTCAATAATTTTATTGAATTCACCAATAGCTTTTTCAAAATCTCCTTCTTTGTAATACGCATAACCTAGCAGGTAATAATCTGTATTATTCCATTTACCACGGGTTCCTTTGTATTCCTTTAAATAAGGAATAGCTTCGGAATATTGCCCTAGGTTAAAATAGCTTTCACCTATAATTTTTGAAAGTTGGCTTTTTTCAGCAGGAGAAGAATTATTAAATTGCTCCTTTCCCATATCTATTGCTTTCTGAAAGTTGCCAAGTTTGAAGTTCATATCGGCTTGGTAGTAGCTTAAGTCTTCCGAATAGCGCTCCTCCCCTTTTACATCTTCAAAGTTTTTATTTGCTTCCTCGTAATCATCACCTTCATAAGCGATAAACCCTAAATAGTATTTTGCTTGCGAACCGTATTCTTGTGATGTAATCACTCTATTGAAGTAGTTTTTTGCCTCGTCGTAACGTTTCGCTTTAAAATAAACGTATCCATTATTAAAGTTAAAACGCTCTTTCTCACTTCGGCTTAAACTAAATTCATCAACCTTGTTGTACCATTTTTGAGCGTGAGAATATTTTCCATTGTCGAAATAGTAATTTGCAACATCTATATACGCAGAGTTTCGTTTTAAACTAGTAGGATGATTTTCGACAAACGACTCCATTAATTGATCGGCATTTTGTTGATTTAAGCGAACAGCTGCATTAGCAATGTAGTAAGCACAGTCGCTTTGCACTGTTTCATCATCTGAACTATTTTTTATTTTGTCGAAAAGACTTTGGGCTGCTAAGTACTGCCCATTATTATACATCTCCAAAGCCTGGTTGAATTCTGCCAGGTGATTTGTAAACACGGCTGTTTGCTGTGAAAAAGATGAAAATGAAAGGAATAGAAAAAGCGAAAAGACTAGAAAATTCTTAATCATTATTTACAGTTTTTGAATGCGTAAAGATATTTAACTTTAAGTGTAGCTTTCTTCTATACTGTAACTTTTAAGGTTTAATTAACGAATAATTTTAAGAGTGATTTTCCTTAGAAGATAACGCAGTAAATGAGAAATAAGTATGTAAAGCTAAAAGAGAATTTAACATTGATTAAAACACTTGAAAAAAATACTGTAATTTTAAATTTTTTAAATCATTAATCCTGTTGTTATGAAGAAGTTATTAATTATAAGTGTGGTTTTATTGACAGTTTCCGCCACTGCCCAACGCAATCCTTTTAAGAATTTAACCGAGAAAAACGGCAAAATAGGTATTGGCACTTCAAATCCAGACGAATTATTAACTGTAAAAGGAAAAATACACACCCAAGAGGTTTTAGTAGATTTGGATGGAGCGGTCGCACCTGATTATGTTTTTGAAAAATACTTTACAGGCACTTCTAGCTTGATGCCAGAATACAACTTAATTTCATTAGAAGAATTAGAATTGTATTTAAAAGAAAACAACCACTTGCCAAATATCCCATCAGCCGATACAATGAAAGCGGAAGGCATTTCGTTAAAAGAAATGAACTTGCTACTTCTTCAAAAAATTGAGGAATTAACGCTGTACACACTTCAGCAGCAAAAAGAAATTGATGCTTTAAAAGAAAAAATTTCAGATAATAAATAAGTAGTAGTAATCTGTTGCAGTTTGCGGTAATTCAAATTACTTTTGTCTCTCGGCTTCAATGGGAAACCTTAAACACTTATTACTCTTAACGCTTAACATACAACTTAAAAATGTCCAACCACGTATTACAATTAAAAGATGCCGTAATTTATCAAGGAGATAATTTGGTGCTTTCAGACGTTACTGTTTCTGTAGATAAAGGTGAATTTGTTTACCTAATCGGAAAAACAGGGACAGGAAAGAGTAGTTTTATGAAAACACTTTACGGAGATCTACCGCTTAAGGAAGGTCAGGGTGATATTGTTGGATACGATTTGGCTACTTTAAAAGAAAAAGACATTCCATTTTTAAGAAGAAAGTTAGGGGTAGTTTTTCAAGACTTTAAGTTGTTAAACGACCGTACGGTAAACGCCAATTTGCATTTTGTACTTACAGCAACCGGCTGGAAGGATAAGGCTGCTATGGAAAATAGAATAAACGAAGTGCTTGACAAAGTAGGGATGAAAACCAAAGCTTTTAAATACCCATATCAGCTTTCTGGTGGAGAGCAGCAACGTATTGCAATTGCTCGAGCTCTTTTAAACGACCCTGAACTAATTCTTGCCGATGAGCCTACGGGAAACTTAGACCCTCAAACAAGTGTTGAAGTGATGGAGGTTTTACGTGAAATAAACAAAAACGGAAATACTATTTTAATGGCAACTCACGATTATGCCTTACTACTAAAATACCCTTCAAAAACGCTAAAATGCGACGAAAATCAGATTTTTGAAGTTGTGCAGAAAACAGTATAAAAAAGTTGGTAGTTGGTAGTCTTTAGTTGGAAGTAAAGTTTCGGGTAAAAGTCATGGTTCTCAACGACGTTATACAAAACGTCAATTCAAATTCAATCCTTCAGAATACTTGGATCGCGTAATTGAAGCTCACACTCTTTTTGAAGTGTTGGATCTATTTTTAGGTGGATTTTCCCTTTCGCATTTGGCTTTAGCACAGTATTTTTTCCAATTGTAATTCCTTTTTTAGACGTTAAGTTTAAACTGGCATCCTCTTTAAAAGTTTGATTTTGCAGTATTACTTCAGCGTGAGAAGTGAGTTTAAAATCCCATCGATTAAAACTTTGGTTTTCAATTGTAACAGGGCCTTTTTCAGCAAACATATCAAATACCATTTTTACAGCCCGTCCAGTATGTAGCATCCCTGCTCCGTATTTTCCGGCAAAAGGTTTGTTAGCTTCAATATGATCGATATTAGTAGATGTCATCTTTAAAATACTTTCAACTTCTGTAACTGGTAAACAAGGGTAAAGCGAAAACATCAACCCTATAGTTCCTGAAACTAATGGCGCTGCAGGTGAAGTTGCTTCAATAGTAATATAAACAGGTTTTCCTTCTTTAATACTATGAGTAAAACGCAATTGCCCATTAGATGGCGCTAAAATATCCACATCCTTATTTAAAGTAGTTACTGAAACAGGGTAAGTGCTAACGGCTTGAGTAATGTCGTTATTTTTAAACCCTCCTGTTCTCCCTACATATCCACGAATGTTTTCAATATAAAATTTATTATTATCGCTTTTTAAAATATTGTCTTCAATATTTTCGTATTTATAATTTACGGAAGAAACTGAAATAACATTATCATAGGAAGCTGGAAAGTAACTCATTTCGCCTTTATTTCTTTCCCATCCACGATTCCCGGCAGCTGCAACTAGTATGGTACCTCGCGCAAACATTTCATTAACCTCATCTTGCACTTCTGGCGTGTTATAACTACCTACCCAACTACAATTAATAACTTTTGCCCCTGCTTTTGATAACTCTTGCAGTATTTCAAAAGTTCTAAATCTGCCATAAGTAGTGCCGTAGATAGCACAATCATAACAAACGCCTGGAATACCGTAACCGTTATCCCCTTGGGCTGCGGCTATCGCTGCTACCGAAGTACCATGACCATCAACATCGGGAGATTTGTGGAATATCGTTGTTTTATCTTTTAAATCTATATTAGTGGTATCAATAGCTCCATCTGATATACCAATAACAGTTTTACTATCTCCTGTAGTATAGTACCAAGCTTCGGGCAAGCCGAGAAAATCTAAATAATCAAGGTTAACCGCAAACCCCTCATTCCCTCCTATCGTACTTGTAAGCCCATAATCATTAGGTTCAAAAATTTTCTTTTGTTCGTCAGGAATTATTTCCCCTCTTTTAAATAAACCTCCAGAAGTTTGAAGTAAATCTTCAAGTAAAAACGAATTGTCTGCAATTACAAAAAATGTTGCATTCAAATCTTCCTTTTTAGCTTTTCGATAGGTTTTTTTGAATTCAGAAATCTTATAGTTTTTGAGGACAGATTTCAACCTTGAATTGTTGCCGCTATATTTTAAATAATTCCCTTCTTTTACAAAAGGCACCTCAACGGTAGAATCTCTTGCGGTTAAATAAAACCAAGAATCACTCTGCGCTATGGAGGGTATGGAGATGATTAAACAAAATATAACTATCAGGTAATGTTTCATAGTTTAGCAAAATTAGTGACAAGATAAGAAGTTCGTTTGACTTTTGCCGTTAGTTACTTAATTTCTAAAAGTCTTTAGCGTATTTTAGCAAGTTGAAAAGCGATTAGCGAAATGATATCCATTTTAATACCTACATTCAATTGCAATATATTTCCATTAGTAAACAACTTGTATTTACAGTGCGAAAAGTCAAATATTGATTTTGAAATCTTGGTAATGGATGACGCTTCTACCGACAAGCAATATTTACAAGAAAACTTAAAAATTAATCTCTTAAGAAACTGTAAATTTCAAACTTTAGAGAAAAACATTGGACGCAGCGCAATACGCAATCTATTAGCTCAAAATGCAGCTGCTGAAAGTTTACTATTTCTAGATGCAGATGTAATGCCTTTGAGGCCTGACTTTATTGATGAATATATTTCGAAGTTAAATCTAGATGCAGAGATAATATGTGGGGGAATTACTTACGATGGAGTAAAACCTAAAAAAAACGAGAACCTCCGTTATATTTATGGTGTAAATAGAGAACAAAAATCTGTTTCTAAAAGACAAAATGAATCGCATTTTATAGTATCTGCTAATATTCTTATTTTAAAAAAATGCTTTTTAGAAATTAATACAATGCTGGATAACCTTTACGGAGATGATTTAGTGTTATCGAGTAACATTAAGAAAAAGCAGATAAAAGTTATACATATAGACAACCCTGTAATTCATTATGGATTAGAAGATAATGGCAAATTCATTAAGAAAGCACTACAAGCCGTTGAAACTATTGTTACACTTGAAAAGAAAGCGTTTTTAGAAAATGATATAATGCCAATTCAAAAAGCATTTATAAAACTAAAAAAGTATCATTTAGTAAATAGTTTTAGTTTCATAGTTTCTAGGTTTAGAAAAACCATGGAGCGTAATTTCAATTCTGATAATCCAAATTTATTCTGGTTCGATCTTTATAGATTAAACTATTACATTCAACTTAAGAAAGAGCAAAATGCCTAGATTTTCTGTAATTATACCACTATATAACAAAGAAGAGGATTTTCCATCCACTCTAAAAAGCGTTATGAGTCAAACCTTCAAAGATTTTGAAGTGATAATAGTTAACGATGGCTCTACAGATAACAGTTTAGCAGTAGCAGAATCCATTAAAGATGGTCGCATAAAAATATATAGCAAAGAAAATGAAGGTCTAGCAGCCACACGAAATTATGCTGTAGCAAAAGCCACTTCAGAAAATGTTGTATGGATAGATGCAGATGACTATTGGTTGCCTTGGCACTTAGAAAATATAGATGCTATTTTAGCTAAGTTCCCTGATGCTATGTGGTTTTCAACTGCTCACGAAGTAAAATACAACACCAAATTAAAAAGAAGAATAATCACTCCTTTTTCTGATATGACTGATGATTGGATTGGGCAGGTAAACTTTTTTGAATATAGCCTAGCCGATTCTGCAGCACATCCTTCAAGTGTCGGGTTTAAAAAGCGGTTTTTTCAGAGCCTTGGAGGTCATAATACCGATATAACTTTCTCTGAAGATACCGATTTATGGATACGAGCTGCATTAAAAGCACCTTTGGCTTTTTCAAATAAAGTATCTACTGTTATAAATTTAGATTCGAACAATCGCCTTAATCACAGTAGCTTAAAATCACGAATTTACCCAGACTTCGATCTTTATGACAAAGAAGCAGAAACCAATCCGGCACTAAAGCAATATTTAAATGTACACAGATATTCTATTGCAATGCAGTATAAGCTAGCAGGAGATAAAGCAAATTTTGAAAAGTATAAAAGCAAATTGATTTTGGAAGAATTAAACGCCAAACAAAAATTATTACTTTCCCTACCAAGGCAAGTTTTAATAAAGTCGAAAGCGTTTAAAGAGTTTTTACATCAATCTGGCTTCTATTTCAGTACTTATCGGTAAAATTTCTCAAATTCTGAATATTCACGGATGTAATCCGACTCTAAGAAAACATCTGAAGAAAACACCACACAAATCGCTCCTGAAGAGAAATCGCCAAGTTCACGCCAAATACCTGTAGGAATAAGCAATCCTTTATTGGGCTTGTTTAAAGTAACTGTTTTCTTATTTATTCCATCGTCCAGTATTACCTCAAAACTTCCGCTAACTGCTATTAGGAACTCTTGTTGTTCTTTGTGGGCATGTCCTCCTCTATGGGCATCACTAGGAACATCATACAAATAATACACACGCTTAAAATCAAAAGGTAAGGTGTCTCCTTCTATAACCGCCAAATTTCCACGATGATCGGCAATTTTAGGAATATCTAACACCTGGCAATTATCAATTGTATTTTTCATTTGGTTTTGTTTTGTTGTAATCGGCTATACTTTTGAATCCAACTTTTATTTTATGAGGAATCTCCGACAGTGAAATATATTTTTTTCTATAGATAAAGAACACAAATTTGAACACCCAAATATAACTGAAAATTCCATAGTCATATGTTTTAATGGCCGCCTTAGCATACAGCAGTCTATCACTTTCTACATCATCACTAGAAGATAGTGGAGGATGTATGGTTATATATTCAGGATAAAAAAATGGCGTTAATCCAAGCTTTTTTGCATCGGTAAGAAAAACAAAGTTTTCAGCATCTTCAAATTGTGCTCCTAGTCCAAATCGTTCATCAAAAAACAATTTTTTATTTAAGACCTCAGAAAGCTTAAATGATATTTCAATAGACAGTGTTTTCTGAGTTACAAACCTGTTATGATCCATCCCTTTTTTAGGATACTCCCAATAATCTTTTCCTTCGGTGGTAAGCGTTTTAAACGTAATAATTGGATTTGGATGTGTATTATAAGCTTTTACAATTACTGCTGCAAAGCCTTTCATAAACACTACGTCATCATCTGTATTAAAACACAATGGCCCAATTGCATTTTGAATGGCTAGGTTTCTACTTTTTGAAAGTCCTTTTTCAAAAGAATTGATTACACGAATGTTTGGGTTACTAGATTCTAAAATTGAGTTTTCATCCGTTTGATTAACAATCAACACTTTAAACCCGTCCATTCCAGATTCCGCAAACATAGCATTTAGAAAGTCCAAGGATGTTCGGCGCATGGTCGCCACCAAAATCTCCAAATCTGTGGTTTTATATGTATATTCGGGCATCAATTTTCGTTTAAGCAAATGTATCGAAAATGAAATCGAAATCGAAGTTGAAATCGAAATCGAAATAATAAAATAGAGAATATTACATACCGATGAAAGTTTTATTAATAGGTGAATATAGCCGACTGCACAATTCATTAAAAAAAGGATTAGAGGTTTTAGGACACGAAGTAACGCTTGTGGGTACTGGCGATATGTTTAAAAAATTTCCTGTAGATGAAAGCATTAGAGCAGAATGGCTAAGTGATAAAACTTTCCCTTTATTGTTTAGAAAAATATGGTTACGTCTCTTTAAAAAAGATCCCGCACAATGGGAAATAGGCTATCGTTTTAAAAAATTACTGCCGAAACTTAAAGATTATGATGTTGTTCAACTCATAAATTCGCATAGTATTGGCACCTATCCTGAATCTGAAATAAAGCTTCTAAAAACACTATTTGCACAGAATGGAAAGGTGTTTTTAATGGGTTGTGGCGATGATTATCCGGTTATAAATTCATATCTAGAAGGCAGTATGCGCTACCATATGCTTACGCCCTATTTAGAGCCAAATTCAAAAATGAAGGCAGATTTTGCCTTAAAATACCTTACCGAACCCTACAAAGAACTGTTTCACTTTGTATATAAAAATGCAAAAGCTGTTATCCCAAGCGATATGGATTATGTGATTCCCTGGCGAGGTTGGGACAAGGTTGCAGCACTTATTCCGAATCCAATTATAATTTCAGAAGAATATACTCCCATTAAAATTGAAAACAGAAAAATTAGAATCCTGTTTGGAATAAACACAATGAACTATGAGAAGAAGGGATATCGATTTTTTGATGAAGCATTAGATATAATCGAAGAGAAATATCCTGATCTAGTTGAAATTAAACGCTCCAAAAACTTGCCGTTTAGCCAATATGTAAAAGAATTAGAGCATTGTGATATTTTAATGGACAATGTTTACGCTTACGATCAGGGTTATAATGCCCTGGAAGCTATGTCTCGTGGTAAAGTAGTGTTTGGAGGAGCCGAAAAAGAATTTATGGAGCATTTTAAGCTTAAGGAAAGAGTAGCCATAAATGCACTACCCGATGCTAAAAAAATTGCTGAAGAACTTGAATATCTAGTTTTAAATCCTGACAAAATTGAAAGCATTGGGTTTAATGCAAGGAAGTTTATTGAAAAAGAACACAACTATATAATAGTTGCTGAAAAATATCTCGATGTTTGGAAATCTACTTAAACCTCAGCTTTTATTTTATTTTTTCTGAAATAACGTATTATTAAAAATAAAACTACCAAAAAGTAAATTACATATCTAAAGAAGTGTGCCATAACAATCCCCTCCATTCCATAACTATTAACCAAATAATTGGCAAATCCATAAAACAAAGCAATGGAGAGTATTTCAGTGAATACATAGTTTATTACTAGTTTTTTAGCCAAAAATTGATGTGCCAAAACCAAAGAAGCTAACCGAACAAAATCACCCATCAATTGCCATTTAAAAAGTTCGGCCATTTCGACTTGCCCCGGGTAAATTAACTCTATAATTATATTTCTAAATAAAAAAACCAATACCATCCCTCCTGCAAAAAGAGGCAGAAGCACTTTATAAATAGACAGCACTTCTTTTTTAAAATTTTCGGCACTGTGAATTCCAGCAAATTTCGGAATTACGTACAGGGTAAAAATTGAAGCTGAAAAAACCATGTAATTATTGGAAATAAAAGTCATATTAGTCCAGATACCAGACTCCCGTCCCGAAATTTTATCTTCCAGCATGGCGCGAATATCAATATCTACTAGAGGGATTAGAACTGACGAAACAAAAGACATTAAGGTAAAAGCCAAGAGTGCTCTTGCCATGGGAGCTTTTATTCTCAAGCTTTTAAACTGAATATATTCCCTGAGAACCTTAATAAAAAAAAACAACATTACCGAAACCTGAATAACAGGAGTAATTATAATTGACACTAAAACCCCCTCTAGATTGAACTGAAAGAGAAAAAAAACTGTTAAAATTGTACTTAACAGATAGCTAAACAATTCAATTTTAGCAAATTTCTTATATTCGGAAAGACCGTTGATTATACCATTAAAGATTCTTTGAACAGCTATAAATGGAACGATTACAGCAATTAATTTCACTAAAAATGAAAACTCTGTAGTTGAAAATAAATACGTGCTTATTTCTGAAGAAAACAATAACAGTACTGTACTTGTTGTCGAAACACCTATAATTAAAAATACAAAAACCGTAGAAAATAAACGTTGTAACTTTATTTCCTCATTTTTATATACTGCAATGTATTTTACAATTCCATTAAATGTCCCTAATGAAGTAACCGAAGTTAAAAGCTGCGAGAAACTTCTGAGTTGCCCTATTTTGTACTGCCCGACAGGCCCAACATACTCGGTCAATAATCGTTGGATGATAGCAGAAACAACCAATCTAATAAAGATCACCCCTGCATTCAAAGAGGTCATCTTCAACAATAAATTCCTCTTTATAAAACCTGGAATCTTCAACTAGTATGCGTTTAAAGTTTTTATAATCTTTTCCACATCAGCATCAGTCATTATCGGACTTATTGGAATACTTATCACTTCGTCATGAATCTTTTCAGTATTTGGAAAACTCAAATGTGAATATTCTGAAAGGGCTTCTTGCTTATGGGGTGGAATTGGGTAATGTATTAAATGACCAATTCCATTTCTATCCAAGTAATCTATAAATCCGTTTCTATTATCAACGCGAACAACAAACAAGTGAAAAATATGACTATCACTTCCGTCGTATTTTGGAAGGACTATCTTTTTATTGCTAATTTCAGCTGTATATTTTTTCGCAATCGTTCTTCTGCGTTCATTATCATCGTCTAAGTAAGGTAACTTACAATTCAAAAAAGCGGCTTGAAGCTCGTCAAGTCGAGAATTGAACCCTGAAATTTCATTTACATATTTAGTGGTAGCGCCATAATTACGAAGTTTAGTAATTACTTCGGCTAAGGCATCGTCGTTCGTGGTAACCGCTCCCCCATCGCCTAAAGCGCCAAGATTTTTGGTTGGGTAAAAACTAAACCCCGCAGCATCCCCAAGATTCCCAGCTCGCTTTCCATTATTTGCTATTGCCCCATGGGCTTGGGCAGCATCTTCAATCACCAAAAGATTGTTTTCTTTAGCAATCGTTAAAATTTCATCTATAGCTGAAATCTGCCCGTAAAGATGCACAGGCATAATTGCTTTTGTGGTACCTGAAATTGAATTTTGTAAGGAAATTAAATCAAAATTGTAAGTGTCTAAATCTGCTTCTACAAGTACAGGTTTTAATCCCGCTTGCTTAATGGCGAGTATCGTGGCTATATATGTATTGGAGGCTACTAGCACCTCATCGTTCTCTTTTAGCTTCCCAAGAACCTTGTACCCTTCTAAAATCAATCGTAAGGCATCCAATCCATTTCCTACACCCACACAATGATTTGTACCACAATAGCGCGCAAAATTGGCTTCAAAGAGCTTTACTTGGCTTCCCAAAATATAATAGCCTGAATCTAAAAACTTTTGAAAGCTATTCTGAAAGGCTGTTTCAAAGCGTTGATTTATACTTTTTAAATCTAGAAATGGAATCATACAAAAATGGATTCTAAGTTTTTATAGTTTGAAGTTTTCACTTTATAAAAAGATTGCGCGATACTTCTACCGCCAAAACATTCTTTCCAATAAAGTAAACCTTCGTTAATATTTTTTCCTTGATTTTCGTTGGAAGCTCCAAAGTCAAAATACAACTTTTTAGCAAAGCGCTCTCGCAACAAGTATTCAAATAAAAAATCCAGAGTGCCCAGTTGTTGTTTATCCTGATTAGCCGAAATATATTGCGCGTGTGCAACTGTATCTGTTTCAAAGATAGTTGCGCCGCCAACAATTACAGTATCTTTATAAACATTAAATTGCTTAATGTTTTTAGGAAAAGAATTAGCTAATAATTTAATTTCCGCCAAACTATGAACAGGCGAAGCTCCGTGTTTCAGTGAGAGGTTTGGAGTAAGAATTTGATTCCAAAACCCTTCAAAATCATCAGTCTCTTCAATTTTAAGGTTTTGGTTAATTCCTTTTTTAACCCCTTCCATTCTATTAGACGCAATTTTAATCGGGTTTCTATTATCAATTACACAAAGTAAATCTACGCGATAAGGCTTTGCTTCCACAATATTAAACAACCAATCTAATTCGTCTGAAGGCACCCGATGATATATTCTAGGCGTTTGCTTTATGACAACCTCAACAATCTCCGCTTCATACAAATACTTTAAAATACTTTTAAAAATAAGAGCCGTCTCTTTAAACTTAACCGAAGTCTTGAGAATTATCCCGCCGTAACTTAGCCCTTGATGTGAGTAAACTTTGTTTTCTATCACATTGGCAGGGAATACGCCTACTACTTTGTTTTTCTTGTAAACAATAAGCGAGTAGTCTTCAAAACGATCGGAATGATAGTCCATAAAATCTCTATGGAATAGAAATGTGCCGTTTTTTGAAGACATCACAAAGTTGTTCCACAAAGCTTTATCTTCAGGCGCATATTTTTTTACGGTAAAAGTACTAGTGTCCAATGATTTTGCTTTTAAAAATGACATTTTACATTATCCTGTAAAACTAAAATTTATTTTTAGTTTTACAGTTCTATAAATAATATATTAAAACCTCCAATTAATTGAAATATTCTTTAAAGTTTACAAAAGTTTCAAAAAAGGATATTTTATGGCTATTACTATATATTGGCGTTTTTATATATTTTGTTTTTCAACCTCCAATATATTCGCCAGACACTGGAAGCTATTGGCATCTGGATGTATTTCGATACCCCATCTACCCGCTGTTTTTAAGAGGATTCGAATTTATTTTTGGCAATAATTATTGGACTGCCGTTGTGGCTTTTCAATTACTATTCGTTTTAGGTTCTATTCAAGTTTTCTTTAAAAACATTTCAAATTTACTGAAACTAAACTTTGTATTGGAGTTGCTATTATTTGCAATACTATTATTTCCGATATTTCCTCCCTTACTTACCGCAAACAACTTAGCTTCCGAAGGACTTTCGTACCCGCTATATTTATTATTAATATCCTTCGCAATAGACTTTCTATTTAGAGAGAAGACAAAAAGAATTTATTTTTTTTCAGCCGTCTTTATTGCTTTAGCACTAACTCGTGGGCAGTTTGTAATTATCGTTCCAATTATTGTTTTCCTCTTACTTCTGAAACACAAGAAAAACATTTTCAGAAAATCGCATTTAAAATATTTGCTGTTGCTTATCCTACTACCTATAATAACCAACACCCTAGACGCCACTTATAGAAAAGCAGTTCATAAACACTTTATTACTACACCCTTTACTTTTACAAATGCTCTTACGCTTCCTCTGTATATTTCAGAGAAAAAAGACAGTTCACTTTTTGAAAACCCAGCCCATAAAGCTATCTTTCTTAAAACGTATAAACGCATTGATAGTTTAGGGTTATTGAGCACCAAAGTTAAAGGGGGTTATAGCCAAAAATATCAAGTTTTTCACGATAACTTTCCTTATATATGCAATCAAAGTTTTCACAATATAGGGAGGGAATATTACAAAGATGAAAACGATCCCTTTAAAAGCGCTATAGATACAGAAATTGCTGCGAAACAAATGTTTCCGGTACTCTTAAAAGCACATTTTATAGATTATATTTCGCTTTATTACACCAGTGTAATGAACGGCTTTTATTCGGTATTTATTTTTATTTTCTTTGTTATTATCTGTATTTACAGCGGCTTAAAATGTTTGAAAAAATTTAATTTAGAAAACGGTTTACTGTTTTTTGGAAGTCTTTTAATATTATCTAATGCATTAATTGTAGCTGTGGCAGTTCATACAATTATGAGGTATGTATTCTATAATTTTGCAATGGCATTTATTATTATAGTATTACTCTCTAAAAAATTAACCTACACAAGATGAATATAGAACTAAGCATAGTAATGCCGTGTCTGAACGAAGCTGAAACACTTGCAGTTTGTATAAATAAAGCGCAATCATTTTTTGAACGCGAAAATATTAATGGGGAAGTAATTATTGCGGATAATGGCAGTACCGATGGTTCTCAAAAAATTGCAACCGAACTAAACGCAACGGTGGTTAATGTGCCTCAAAAAGGGTATGGAAGCGCCTTACGCGGAGGCATTGAAGCTGCAAATGGAAAGTATGTAATTATGGGTGATGCTGATGACAGTTACGACTTTAGCAACCTAATGCCTTATGTGATTAAACTTCGTGAAGGGTATGATTTAGTAATGGGTAACCGTTTTAAAGGTGGTATTAAAAAAGGGGCTATGCCTTTTCTTCATAAATACTTAGGGAATCCTGTGCTCTCATTTATTGGAAGGCTATTCTTTAAAAGTAAAATTGGAGATTTTCATTGTGGTCTGCGTGGGTTTAGTAAAGAAGCCTATTACAAAATGGAGCTTAAAACTACGGGAATGGAGTTTGCCAGTGAAATGATTGTAAAATCCAGCCTTAAAGACTTAAAAATTACTGAGGTTAACACCGTTCTCTCTCCAGATGGACGCTCCCGCCCTCCACATTTAAATACTTGGCGAGATGGATGGAGACATTTACGGTTTTTAGTGCTTTACAGTCCTAATTGGCTCTTTTTAATCCCAGGATTATTACTTTTTATCTTTGGGATTATAACTTCTAGCTTTTTACTGTTTGGAACGGTAAGTATAGGCTCAGTAAATTTTGGAGTTCATACACTTCTCTTCACTTCAGGTTTTATATTGATTGGCTTTCAATTTATTCTTTTTTATGGCCTTACTAAAGTGTTTACTGTAGAAAATGAATTGCTCCCAAAATCGAATAAATATGATAAACTCTTTAAATTAATCAATTTAGAGAAAGGGTTGATTGTTGGGGCTATACTAGTGATAATTGGCATAATACTAAGCTTTTCTGCCTATTTTGATTGGCAAGCAATAAATTTTGGAGATATAGAAAACACTTCTACCCTTCGAAGCGTTATCCCCGCAATTACCCTAATGCTATTAGGCGTGCAAGTGATTTTGTTTAGCTTATTTTTCAGCATCCTAGGATTAAAAAAATAATAGCTTTTCTTAAATGCTTGTTGTAATAATTTAAATACTCAAGAGCTTCTAAAAAGGTAAAGTAATAGTTTCTGGTTTGATGAAATCTTTAGAATACGGATTTTCTAAAAAACTTAGCGGTGGTTTCTGAAACCTGAGAATATCTTCTCGCTCTATACCATAAACACTCCAATAATTAGAAAGCAACTGTGCAAAAATGTTTTCATCCCAAAATCCAAAAATTGGTTTTTCGGCAGTACCTTCTATTGGAAGCGCTTCAATAGTAATCCCATTTTCGCCGCTTTCAATATTAAACTCAGGTTTGTACTGTAGAATATAGTCGGAATAGTGGAAACGTGCATATAACTCTTCAAATTGAATAGGATGCAATACGTTTCCTTTCATTTTATCTAGAATATCTTTTTGACTTTCACCAATGATACCAGCGTCTTGCAAACAAGCAATAAATCCGAAGCCATTTACACCAAACGAGAACATCAGGTTAATGGCATCATCGCGATAGCTAAAAATATCTGCTGAATATTTAAGCGGGAAAATTGCAATACTCCAAGGCTTTTTTCCAACAAATGAAACAGGCTCGATAATAGATTGAAGCATTAAGTGAAATTGTCCAAAGTGTTCTCTTAGGGCTAGCGAGAGTTTAAAATCTTCGCCTAAGCGTAATAGCCTATCCCTTTCATATAGCATTTCGTAATAAAGCAGGCCATACACCATTCTACCCGACCATTGGAAAATAAGCTCCTCGTCGAGCGCTGCCATTCCTTCATAGCCATCTTTGTATGCTTCTTGAATTTTAAGGTCTAATTCATCAAAAGCTTTTTTCACTTTAGGTGAACACGGTAATTCCAAATCGGCATACGTATAAGACTTGGTTTTATCCATCATCTCAATCTTTTCATCTCCAAACTTAAAATGATCCATTAACCACTGAGGGAAAACCGACATTTTTTCATTTGTTAAATCTCCTGTAAGAAAACAAAAGTGTTCGTCAAAAATTAATTCTAAGTAAGGATTAAAAAGCATTTCGGCCATAAAAGTTCGGGAATTAATCTTAAGATATTTTTTTTTGCAAATATAGCCATTAGCTTACATTAGGTCTGATGCATTTGCAAAAAGATTGTTCCAAAAAAAAAGACGTAAGACTTGAGTTTAGTTTAAAAACTAAAATCAATTGTCTTACGTCCTCTATAAAAAGGTTATTTACCTTTAATTATATTTTGTTTCTCTTACGATCAACCTCTTTTAAGTGAATTTTACGAATTCTCAAGTGGTTTGGAGTAACCTCAACGTATTCATCTTTTTGAATGTACTCTAAAGCTTCTTCTAATGAAAACTTAATTGCAGGAACAATCTTCGCTTTATCATCAGCTCCAGAAGAACGTACGTTCGAAAGTTTTTTAGTTTTAGTGATGTTAACTGTCATATCATCTTGACGAGAGTTTTCACCAATTACCTGCCCTTCGTAAATATCTTCACCTGGATCTACAAAAAACTTACCTCTATCTTGTAACTTATCTATAGAATAAGGGATAGCTGTTCCTGTTTCCATAGAAACTAAAGATCCGTTTTGTCTTTCGGGAATTCCACCTTTTAACGGTTGATATTCTAGAAAACGGTGCGTCATAATTGCTTCACCTGCTGTTGCTGTAAGTAATTGGTTACGCAAACCAATAATACCACGAGATGGAATTACGAATTTACAAACCATACGGTCTCCTTTTCCTTCCATACTCAACATTTCCCCTTTACGAATGGTAACCATATTAATAGCGGTTCCACTTACGGTTTCAGGTAAATCGATAGTCATTTCTTCAACTGGCTCACATTTTACACCGTCAATTTCCTTAACGATAACTTGTGGTTGTCCAATTTGAAGTTCATAACCTTCACGACGCATTGTTTCAATTAAAACTGAAAGGTGCAAAACGCCACGGCCAAAAACCATAAATTTATCTGCACTATCCGTCGGCAGCATACGCAACGCAAGGTTTTTCTCTAATTCTTTTTCAAGTCTTTCCTTAATGTGGCGCGATGTAACGAATTTTCCATCTTTTCCAAAGAAAGGTGAATCGTTAATAGTGAAAAGCATACTCATTGTAGGCTCATCAATCGCTATTGTTTGTAGTGCTTCAGGATTTTCCGCATCGGCAATAGTATCACCAATTTCGAAACCTTCAAGACCTACTAAAGCACAGATATCTCCAGGTTGTACTTCCGTAACTTTCTTACGGCCCATCCCCTCAAAAGTGTGGATTTCTTTAATTTTTGACTTTACAATTGAGCCATCTCGCTTCACTAAGGCTACTTGTAAACCTTCTTTCAATACACCTCTTTGTAAACGACCAATTGCGATTCTTCCTGTGAATGAAGAAAAGTCTAAAGATGTAATCAACATTTGTAGCGATCCCTCTTCAGCTTTAAAAGAAGGTACGTGTTCTAAAACCATATCTAATAATGGTTCAAGAGAATCGGTTGGTTTTTGCCAATCTGTACTCATCCAGTTCTGTTTTGCCGAACCATATACAGTAGGGAAATCAAGTTGCCATTCTTCGGCACCTAATTCGAACATTAGGTCGAAAATAGATTCGTGTACCTCATCTGGAGTACAGTTATCTTTATCTACTTTATTTACAACCACACAAGGCTTTAAACCTAGATCGATAGCTTTTTGTAATACAAATCGAGTTTGTGGCATTGGACCTTCAAAAGCATCTACTAAAAGTAATACTCCGTCGGCCATATTCAATACTCTTTCTACTTCACCACCAAAATCGGCGTGACCAGGAGTATCGATAATATTTATTTTTGTGTCTTTATAAACTACAGAAACGTTTTTTGATGTAATAGTAATTCCTCTTTCACGTTCAAGGTCGTTGTTATCTAAGATAAGCTCACCAGACTGTTCGTTTTCACGGAAAAGACTACAGTGGTGCATAATTTTATCAACCAGGGTAGTTTTACCGTGGTCAACGTGGGCAATAATGGCGATGTTTTTAATTTTCATAAACTTCCTCCTTTTTTTTGGAGGGTGCAAAAGTAGTGTTTATAAGTGGATTAGAAACAAAAGTTAACATTTTATTTTTATTTGAGCAAACAAGTTAATTTTCAATTATTAACATCAAATAATATATGCAATATATCAGAAGTGTAAAATAACTATCTTTACAGTGTTAAAAATAAAATATGAAACTTGAATTAATCCCCCATATAAAACACCTCAATTCTAACAACTTTTTCCTACTTGCAGGACCTTGTGCTATTGAAGGTGAAGAAATGGCAATGCAGATTGCCGAAAAAATTGTAAAAATTACCGACAAGCTTGAAATCCCTTTCATCTTTAAGGGAAGTTTTAAAAAAGCAAACCGAAGTAGGATTGATAGCTTCACAGGAATTGGCGACGAAAAAGCATTGAAGATTCTTAAAAAAGTATCCAACACTTTTAATGTACCAACAGTTACCGATATTCACGAAGTAAGTGATGCAGCAATGGCTGCGGAATATGTTGATGTATTGCAAATCCCTGCATTTTTGGTTCGTCAAACAGACTTAGTTGTGGCTGCTGCTAATACAGGAAAAGTTGTGAATTTGAAGAAAGGACAATTTATGAGTCCTGAGAGCATGAAGCACGCGGTTACTAAAGTTACCGACTCCAATAACGAGCAAGTAATTATTACCGACCGCGGAACGATGTTTGGTTATCAGGATATGATTGTGGACTTTAGAGGAATTCCTACTATGAAACAATACGCGCCAGTAGTTTTAGATGTGACTCACAGTTTACAACAACCAAATCAATCGGCTGGAGTTACAGGTGGACGCCCAGAAATGATTTCTACAATCGCAAAGGCTGGAATTGCAACTGGCGTAGATGGAATATTTATTGAAACCCACTTCGACCCTGCAAATGCAAAAAGCGATGGTGCCAATATGTTAAATCTAAATTTGCTTGAAAAATTACTATCAGATCTTGTAGCGATTAGAAAAACAATTAACCAACTATAACTGTAATCCTATTTAAGAATAAGGATTAGCTGCAGAAGCTATATATAATTTATAAATAAAATAAAGCGCCCTACCATCTCCTCAAATTGGTAGGGCACTTTTGGCTAAAAATCTTTATAAAAAAGACTCTTACATTTTATATCCAATTCTACGTAACAATTAAGCTATAAGAATTTAGATATGATACTTAATAACTCCCCAATTAAATAAGTATTCAAATATCAGTTTAATTACACATACAAAACAAGAGGTAAATCCCCCTAAATTTCCAATTAACCCCTGATTTTCAATATTTTAATGAAAAAATATACAAAGAGGTCCCTGCTTCACTCGGTCGATATAAACAAGAAGAAAGATATTTGGTCGATTCACTCGAATATTATTGTTCCTGACCTACTTTCATTGAGCAACAAAACATTCCTTTAAAATCAAACGCGAAGTTTTTAAAATAAAAAAGGCTGTCTATTAAAGACAACCTTTTTTTAGAATACTACATATTAACTCCCCAATTAATGTCTAGTGGTACAAAGGTGCTTCATTTGTAATCATCTTACAAGGGGGAAATCCCCCTATTTTTAAAAAAATGAGAATTTTTTATACTAAATAAACAAAAAGGAACATAAGCCATTAATCTTAAGAAGCTTAAAACTACGTATTACTTTGTCTAAAACACTTTTAGAGATTTAATTGTTAGAGTAAAATATTTTTTTGGATAGTACCTTTTTCCCTTAAAACCACTGAAAAAGTTTTTTAGCGGTAATAAATATTTTATTTTGCGAAGGATATCTGTTATTAGTTTTATGAATTCTGAAAGGGTCTTTTTTCTAGTTTTACTTCTAAGCTTTTATTCCTTGCATGCTCAAAGTCCACGTTACAAAAAATTTGGAGAACCCACTAGTCATGATTTTGCAATAAATAAATATAATCCTGAACCTGATTCTCCAGGTGTGATTTTATATGAATCGGGAAACTATTACGCTAAGTCTGTTGGAATTGGTATTTATCTTGTTAAAGAAGTTTATAGAAAGATTAAAGTTTTAAATGCTAAAAAGTTTAATTATACAGATGTAACTATTTCTTATTATGAAGGAAATGGCAGGTATAAAGAAGAAGTATTAGAATATGAAGCTATAACTCACAATGGCACCGACCAAAGCCATGTTCCCGAAAGTGCATTCTTTACTGTAGAGGAGTCTAATACTAGAAAATCATTAAAATTCACCTTTCCAAATGTTCAAGATGGAAGTATTTTAGAATACAAATACACAAAATTAACTCCGTTTTTTTATGACCTAGATGGGTGGGAGTTTCAACATGAACTACCTACAATTTATAGTTTGTTTCAAACAGTAATGCCTGTCAATTTTAAGTATAACCGTATATTATATGGTGATCAGCAATTAGTAATTAACAACACGGCCCTCAAAGAGAATGGTTTTAAGCTTCCAAATGATAAAAGAGTTGATTCTGAAGTTCACTTATTCTCAATGGAGAATGTTCCCTCTTTTAGCGAAGAAGAATATATGCTTGGAAAAAAAAATTACGTTTCAAGAATAGTTTATGAACCAGTATCATTTAAGAGTTTTAATGTTGAATGGAAAAAACAAGTTTTTACCCGAAATTGGAATGATATAGATAAGCTATTTAAAGAGGACGAGGATTTTGGTGATCAACTTGTTCAAAAAAACTATTTTAGAAGAAAATTACCAAAAGATATTTTAAATATTGAAAACGAACTAGAACGGGCTAAAGCTGTATATAGTTTTATTCAAAATGAATACACTTGGAATGGACAGTACTTTAACTATAATGTAAACGTAAAAGAAGCTTTCAAAGATAAATTAGGAAGTGTATCTGCTATAAATTTATCTTTAGTTAATGCTCTCGAAGCCGCAGGTCTTAAAGCTAAACCTGTGTTATTGTCTACACGTAAAAATGGCTTACCCACAAAAGTTTATCCGATACTTTCAAATTTTAACTATGTAATATCGGTACTAATGATAAACGATGAGTTTATATTATTAGACGCTACCAATAAGCAAGCACCTTTCGGTATAATTCCATTTCGCGCTCTTAACATTGACGGTCGGGTAATGGACTTTAACAAAGGCAGTTATTGGATGCCTATAAAACCTTATAATAAAAACATTCTATTTGCACATTCAAAAATTTCGGCCGAGAGCAACGGACATTTTAAAGGAGTAGTAAATCAGGCTAATTATGGCTATATAGGATTTGAAAAACGAAATGCTATTGAAGAAGTAACTCTTCAACAATACATAAAAAATCAAGAAAATAAAAGAGCTGGGATTGAGGTTGAAAACTTTCAAATAGAGGAGCTTAATAATATTGAGAAACCGCTTAAAGAGAACTATGAGGTAACTGTTGAAGCTGAAATAGTAGGCGACAAAGTAATACTTCATCCTTTTTTCAATAAAACCTATATTTCTAAAAACCCATTTAATTTAGATAAGCGAAATTATCCTATAGACTTTGGATTTCCATTTACCAATACCTATCTGGTTTCTATAGATTTAGGTGAAGAATATCAGGTAGAACACCTCCCTTCTAGTAGAAGCATAAAACTTCAAGGTGACGATGGCGAATGTTCTGTAACCTATATAGCTGATGGCAACAAAGTGAATATTCGTTTTAATATGAAATTAAATTCATATCGTTATGCTCCCGAAGCATACCCAGCCCTCAAAGAATTTTTTGGCACTATGGTTACCATGCTTAAAGATGAACCCATAATTTTAAAAAAAATATAATCCAACCATTCCTTATAATACCAATATGCCTTACTTCAAACACAGTATCCTAATTTTATTTTTATTTGTTTTCACTTTTACATTTTCACAAACACGAAAAACTGCGGTATTTGGCGAACCTACTTCCGAAGACTTCGAAATAAACTCGTACCATCAAGATCCTGAAGCAGCTGGAGTTGTTCTTTTTGAAAGCGCTAAGAATTATGTAGAACTAGTGGATAATCAGGTGAAACTAATTAAAGAGGTTCACGTAAAAACAAAAGTGTTTGACATTAGTAAATTCGATCAAGCGACAGTAAGAATACCATTTTACAACAAAAAGAATAACAGTGAGAAGGTCACTAAGATTACCGCGATAACCCATAATGGTGCTGTAAAAACATTTGTAAGTGATAAGGATATTTTTACTACAGATGAAACCCCCAAATGGTCGATTAAAAAATTTACTTTCCCAAACATACAGAACGGTAGTATTTTAGAATATACCTACCGAGTAGAATCTACTTACTTTTCAAATATTCGAGGTTGGAAATTTCAAGGACCACTTCCAAAATTATATGTAGAACTGTATACCGACATTCCTGGTAATTTTAAATACAATAGAACGCTTTACGGAAATCTACCTTTATATATTAATGACGCAATTAAATCTAAAGCCTGCTTCTCTATTGAAGGCTTTGATGTTCACGCCGATTGTGAAAAAGCGACTTACGCTATGATAAATGTACCAGCCGTAAAAGAGGAGAAGTTTATGCTTTCTCCCGACAACTATTTAGCTAGCATGAAATATGAGCTTATTGAATTTGTAGACTTTAACCGAACAGTTCACCGATATACCAATGAATGGAAAGATGTAGATAAACATTTTCAATATGATAAAGATTACGGACGACAACTTAAGCATTCCAAGTTTTTTAAAAATGAACTTCCAGCTTCCCTATTTTCAAAGCAAGATAAGGTGGAAAAGGCAAAAGACATTTACTACTACATTCAAAGCAATATGAATTGGAATGGGCGATATGGGTATTCGGAAGAAGTGCGCGTTAAAGATGCTTTTAATGAAAAATCTGGAAACAGTCATGAGATTAATTTCGCTCTATACAACGCACTTGATGCAGCAGGTCTGAATGTAAATACAATGCTTATTTCTACACGAGATTACGCCCTCCCTACAAAGCAATACCCTGTAATTGCCGATTTTATTTATGCAATTGTAGTCTTAGAAATTCAAGATAACAAGTACTTTCTAGATGCGACAGACAAATTCACACCCTTTGGCGTCTTACCCTTCCGCGCTCTTAGCACAGAAGGGCGTTTAATGGACTTTAACAAAGGTAGTTATTGGGAAAAAATCATTCCTTTTAACAAAAACCTGCATTATGTAAATATGCAACTTACTGCAGACGAATCTGGATTATTCACCGGGAAAGCAAGTCAAGTCTCTACAGGATATGTATCGGTTGTAGAGCGAAAAGAGTACAACGATTACAGAAAAGATATAATCGACAGAAAGAAACAAAGTAGAAATGAAAGCTTGGAAATTTCAGATCTTAAAATTGAAAATGAAAAAGACTTAGACAAGCCGTATAAAGAGACCTTTAAATTAGCGCTTCACGAACAGCCAATAGCAGATAATCTTTTTCTATATCCGTTTTTAATGGAAACATATTTTGGTGAAAATCCTTTTGTGAAAAGAGAAAGAATTTTCCCTATAGATTTTGGTTTTCCCGTAATGAACAATTACTTAATAGCTATAGATGTCAACGATCAGTATAAAATTGAAAAAGTTCCTGCCAATAAGATTTTAAAACTTCCAGAAAATGATGGCGAGTTTTCAGTGGTTTACGATGTTTCAGGGAGTAAAATAAATATCAGACTTAGCGTAAAGCTGAACAATCCAAGTTTTGCTCCAGAAGCTTATAAATCACTACAAGAATTTTTTACTGAACTAATTAAAGTTCAAAACGAAGAGCCTATTCACTTAAAAAGAATTTAACTTTCAATAGTAATAAACCACTATTAATCCCGATTTTTTTCTTGTATTTTACGAATTATTGCTGTTGAAGTACGTCTCGGTAGAAAGCGAGGAAGTCTAGATAGAAACCTATTAATTTTACCTGGAACTGCCACAACTTTTCCCTTGAGCATTGCTTCATAACCATATTTAGCTACCTCTTTAGGACATCCAATATTAAATTTAATTTTATTATTCGATACATCTGCACCATTTGAAACTACTTGTTGAAATGATGTATTGGTTTGTCCAGGACATAAACAAGTAACCGTAACCCCTGAACCCTTTAGCTCATTGGCAATAGCTTCTGAAAAGGAAAGTATATACGCTTTTGATGCATAATACAAAGACATTAAAGGCCCAGGCTGAAATGCTGCAAGAGAGGACATGTTTAAAATTTTCCCCTCACCTCTTTCAAGCATTCCTTTTAAAACTAACTTGGTTAAATGTGTTGTAGTCATCACGTGAAGGTTTAGCATATCCATTTCACGCTGCCAATCGGTATTGCTGAAAGTTCCAAATATTCCAAAACCTGCATTATTGATTAATACGTCTATAGGTTTGCCTTGAGTAGCTTCAAAAATTTGTTCTGCAACATTACTCTTACTCAAGTCCTTTACAATAAGTTGAATTTCTGAAGCGTATTGACTTGCGAGATTTTCTTTAGCTTGTTGCAGTTTGTCAGCATCAATATCTGCTAAAATTAAATCATACCCATCCTTTGCTAATAATAAAGCAAGTTCGTATCCCAAGCCAGAAGCAGCTCCTGTTACAATTCCTATTTTTTTATCTCGTTCAATAATTTAGAATTTTTTTTGCAATTATGTAAATGAGTATCTACTCAACACCATTTACATAATCTTTTAGGTACTCAAAATTTGAAGTAAGTTTTCCGTCGCCGGTTGTCATTTGCGAACGTTTCAAAATACCATCCTTATCGTTATTAAAAAACGCTGGTATTACGTGTTCAAAAAACATTTCGCCAAAACCTTCACTTGCATTTTTAGGTAATTCGCAAGGTAAGTTATCTACAGCCATTACAGCTATAGATCCAGGAGCGCCTAATTTAGTTTCACTTTCGGTTATAGGGTCATATCCATAAAAAGGGTCTGCGATTGTAGAAGCTCGAATTGTACAGGCAACAGGACCATCGATGTCACAAGAAACATCAGCGACAAAGTTGATTTTAAATTCAGGGTTTCTAGCATCTTCTCTAGTAAAAAGATATGGAGCATTATTTCCATAGAAGTGTCCAGAAATAAACATATCGCTCACTTTTGCATATTTCATAAAATCACTTTCATAACCTGAAGGATCTTTATAAAATTCCCTTTTATTGAACTCACCCCCATCTTTACGTTTATTGTATTCAGAAACATCAATCAAACAATAAACAGGCTCATCAAATTCTTTCGTAAGGTAATCTTCATCACTTACTTCACGAATTTTTAAATGGTCTAAAACTCTTTTTGCTCCTTTAGTTACTTTACCTGTTCCTGAAAGAACAATTTTCATATTCGGGATGGTAATTTTATCCAATTCTGCTTTTACAGCTTTTAAATCTGGCAGGTTTTCAACTTTAGGTAAATCGTATAAATTATCGCGTAAACCTAAGCCTCTAATACCATTATAAGCACCAACTAGTCCAGCGTAATAACCAAATCCAATTAATCGCTTATTAGATTTATTTACTATAGTTTCATGATCGAACATTTCTATATTTTTCTCCAACATAGCCTTTAATAGCTTACGATTATACGGCTGCTTTTTAATAGTATGACTGAAGTAGAAATATTTTTTATTAGGAATTAATGCCTCTACGGGAACTTCCTTTACACCCAACATTACATCTGCCTCTGACACATCCTCTAGAACTTCAAATCCTGCATTGCGGTAGGCCTCATCAGAAAAAATACGAACATCTGAAGATTCCACGATAATTCGTGCATCGGGAAACTTTTTTATGACTTCTTGACATTTTTCTGGTGAAAAAACTACGCGACGGTCTGGCGGATTCTTACGTTCTTTTATAATAGCAAAGGTTATTGGCATTTTGGTATATTTTTTGAACAAAAATGAGTATTGGAATTTATAAGAACGCAAATGTAATAGATTTCTTGTATCTTTGCACGTTAGTTAGTAGCTAGATAATAGAGAAAAAGTAGCGTAAACGTTGTTTATTTCTGTTAATTCTCTGAAAATCACTGACAAATAAATGGGGCCGACTGGTTTTGACAGCGGGTCTAATTGTATTGTAAGCATGCCGAGCGCTGGGATATAGCTCGTAAATATCATATTTCACACTTTTTAAACGGCGAGAATAACTACGCCCTAGCTGCATAATCCGAATCATAGTAGGATGTGCCTCGGCCCACAAGGTGGGCAAGCAGGAAGTCACTCAACGGCCTTGGTTTACGGCGGTTGATTTAGTGGCTTCGTAAAAGTAAACCTAGCGATGCTAGTGCTTTGATGGCATCGTGAAGCTCAAGTAAAGATAAGGAGTGCGTTGGTAGTTTTCGACCGGCAATCTCACGAAAATCTAAATGAAAACTAAGCATGTAGAAAGCATTATGGTTGCACGTTTGGACGGGAGTTCGAATCTCCCCGGCTCCACTGATCACTTAGAAAGTCACGCCGATAGGCGTGGTTTTGTTGTTTTATGAAGAAATTGAGCTCGCTCAAAATTTCAGAATAAAATTACAAAGCAAGGACGCAGTCCGTGGTTTTCTATTTGCAGGACTGGTGCCTATGGAGATCACATTTTTTATTGTAACCTCCCCGGCTCCACTGATCACATAGAAAGTCACGCCGATAGGCGTGGTTTTGTTGTTTTATGGAGAAATTGAGCTCGCTCAAAATTTCGGAATAAAATTACAAAGCAAGGACGCAGTCCGTGGTTTTCTATTTGCAGGACTGGTGCCTATGGAGATCACACTTTTTATTGTAATCTTTTCGGTTACACAATAAAAAAACTATTAAAATAAAAGTTCTAATGTTTAAGGCAGATACTCTTCAACCAACAACTTTACTCCAGTTGTAGCTTTCTCCTGTAGTACTAATAAATTTATACCTTTTTCCACATCAGGCTTTATATCAATATAAACTGTTTGAGCATCTACAGGAACAGACAGTAACAATGATCCCGCTGGTTGCACTACCATTGAAGTTCCAACAATAACAAACAAATCTGCCGTTTCAGCTATTGTAATGGCTTTCTCAATTTCAGCAACTTCTTCCCCAAACCATACTATATGTGGTCTTAATTGACCTCCATCGGCTGCCAAATCACCAAGTTGAATATCTTTAGTGTACGGGTAAATATGGTTTTTATCTTTAATACTTCTACATTTGGTCAGTTCACCATGCAAATGCAAAACATTTGTAGAGCCAGCTCTTTCGTGTAGGTTGTCTACATTTTGTGTAATAACAGACACTTCATACCTATCTTCTAATTCAGCAATTAATTTGTGCGCTAAGTTTGGTTGAGCTTTTTCAACCTCTCTTCTTCTTTCATTATAAAAATCCAATACAAGTTGTGGGTTTTTGTTAAACCCTTCTATAGAGGCTACTTCTTCAAGCTTATGGTTAGACCAGAGTCCGTTATTGTCTCTAAATGTAGGAATGCCACTTTCTTTACTAATCCCTGCACCGGTAAAAAATACTATGTGATGTTTGTGCTTCATAAGTTTGGTTTTCTATATAGTTATTACTTTTTGCCCATCTAATTTTATCTTCTTAACAAACGAGAATGATTTACCATCGTAAATAGCACTGTAATCTAAATCCCTTTTTAATAGCTCATCCTGAAGTAGCATTATATCGCTTTGCATTTCAATGCTGAAATGCGTTCGCCCAACGTACGTATTAAACAATTCGATAAGACCCATTTCGTCAAGTTCAATCAGTTTCTTCATATATTTTAATCTAGACTCTGGAATAGCCCCATGTTTCATTTTGATATTTCTTAATACAGATTGCTCTGCCTTCTGTACACCTATTTCTTTCCATACATTAAATTTAACGATTGGAAAATCAACCTCTCGAACCTCCTTCTCAACCTTTTCCTTATACCAGACGAAGTTCCCATCAGCATTTATTAAACTGCCTAACCAAGGAATATTTTTACAAGTAGGGTGAGGCTGATTAAGGTAAGGTGAATATGTATCTCCAGCACCATGTATTAACTCTTCATCAGCAAATACATAATCCCGTTTATTTACAAAACCCAAAGGGCGAAGCCGATTTTCAACAATTTGTATAAGGTTGTAAGGTGGAGAGACCATCTCAGCTACAACTAATAGTTTCCCATTAGTCTGTCCATTTAAATCAAACTTTGTCATAAAATCTTTCAATGTTCCAAACTTCTTGTTGACCGAGGCTACATTTATTATTAGACTTGAAAAGACGATGGGCATCTGGTCGTTATCTAAAAACTCTTGCCTGTTTTCCAATGTATTATTATTATTTCTCATAAATTCAAGTTTATTCCATCAAACAAATTTCATCACATTTAAATGCCCCATACTTTTTATAATACTGGCTTTCTCTATTCCACAATACAATATACTTAGCAAGTGTTTGAATTCTAAAAGAACCTTTACTCGAAATCAAACTAAATCCTTTTCCAGAGAATTTAAATTCTTCATCAAAATACCAAATCTCATAGGGTGATACATTGGTGAAATCTAATAAAGCCACGACATTCTCAGCAGGTAAACATAACAAATAAGGAAATCTATCTTGTGTAATGATTTCTGATACATCAATAAAATCTTTTTCTATAGAAGAGAAAATCACATCAATTGGTTGTGAGATTTTTGAATTGCTTAAATTGACATTAGTGGGATTCATATTATTTATTAATTATAAGTTGTGGAGGTGATAGTTGGTGGTAATCTTTCACCTTAATAATTCTTGTATTTTTTAAGGTTGCTATATATCGTTTAAACTTTCCTACATCCGTAAATGATAAACGTTCGAATTGTTCCTCCTTATTCCTTTGAAAAAGAAACCACCCATTTCTGGTATATCTTCAATTAAATCAAAAGCGAGACAGTCTTTAGGAAGATTTTCGAAGATTAAAGTGAACGAGAAAATTGTCCCAGGCTTAACAAAGCACCAGTTAGGATATACTGCGATATTTTCACTAAAAAGCATTTTAGACTTCCTTGCAGTCTGATGGCATTTTAGGTAAGTGTTATTCCAAATTCGCAATCTTTGAACATCGCGATATGGACCTAAATCGATATGAATAATTACCTGAGATTCCGTATCTGTTTGTGTAGCAAATTTTTTCTTTATCTCCTTGGCGATTTGAATTTTTGGGTCTTCTATTTCTAGGCTTAAATTTGGAATTCCAGAGCCTTCATTAATGTTTAAAATAGTGTCTTTGAAATCATTTGGAGTTTTATTAAACCTCCTAATAATTGCTTTACGAATAGCTATTAAACGTAAAGCTTGTAAATGTACGCCCTCAATATTGGCTGTATGCGCACTTTTGTAATTGTCTATGAGTTCTTCATCAGACAAGTTTTCAAAAACTTCTAAGAAGTTTGAGATATTCAGTTCTCTCTCTCTTCTGCTTGATAAAAGATGTTCCATAATAGATTTAATTAAAAAATTAAACCATTACAAAAAACAAATGAAATGTGTAGGATAACATATTTTTCCTGGACCGGCTCATCGTTTTAGCACCTTCGCCTGTTTGGGCAGGTTGCTGTTTCAATTAAGAAACTCGTAATGATACTGCATAAATACAATTTATTTTTAAATAAGACAAGAATAAATTATGATTTTATCAATAGACAATGAAACCAGTTTCATATAATACACATAGCTATAGCGGCGTATATAAATTTTTTGTGTTTTATTATATACTCAAAACCCAAGATAATAGTTGAGCCAGTTTGAAGTGCCGTTGCAGATATAATAAAGTATCTTGTAAAGTAAAAAATCACTTTTCAATTACAACAAAGAAGTGAGTCGCAAAATGTATTCAATAGAAACTCCAATCATCAACTTATTCCTAAGCCAATAACCGATTTCTCTAATAATCACCGAGTCGATATCTTAGAAATAAACTAAATTTTTATGACGTCAGATTTTCCTGAAAAAGAAATTGATCTAAAAAATTACTGCTTAGAAGCTTTTCTACTTCCTTCATACATTTCATAACGCACAAGTTTGGATTCTAATTTCCCGTTGAACAACTTAATTTTTCTCGAAGGACGAAGTCCAACAAACTTAAGCGCTTCCATATTTGAAGTAATCATCCAAGCCTGAGTTCCAGGATAGCCACGTTTTAATGTATTCCCGATAGAGCTATAAAACTCCTGAACATCATTCACAGATATTCTTTCATCATAAGGCGGGTTGAAAACCATATACAACGACTTTTCTCCCTGTTTTTCACTTTCAAAAAAATCTTGTTGTCTTACCTCAATAAATTCTTGAAGATTTGCACTTTTTATATTCTCCTTAGATTTATGAACAGCAACAGGATCAGAATCGAAACCATAAATTTTATGAGGGAAATCACGAACTTTTTTAAGAGCTGCTTCTTCTATTTTCTCATATAAATCTACATCAAAGTCTGGCCAAGTTTCAAAACCAAATTCCTCACGATTTAGATTAGGTGGAATATTACATGCTATCATTGCAGCTTCAGTCAACATAGTTCCACTCCCACACATTGGATCTAAAAAGTCACACTGCCCTTGCCAACCAGATAGCATTAAAATACCTGCAGCTAAAACTTCATTTATTGGAGCAAGGGTACTTTCTACTTTATAACCACGTTTGTGTAATGACTCTCCAGAACTGTCTAATGAGATAGTACAGATATTACGATCAATATGTACATTTATTCGTAAGGTAGGGTGGTCTAAATCTACATCTGGCCTAACACCTTCCCTATCTCGAAAACGATCTACAATAGCATCTTTGGTCTTTAAAGCGATATATTGAGAATGTGTAAATACATCTGAAAAAACAGTAGCATTAACTGCTAACGAACCTTTTACGTCCATATAGTTTTCCCATGGCATCTCATAAACTTTTTTGTATAAATCTTCTTCTGTGAAAATATTAAAGGCTGTAATTGGCTTCAGAATTTTAATTGCAGTACGGCAGCATAAGTTTGCCTTATACATAAAGCCAGTGTCTCCTTCAAAGGAAACATGTCGGGTTCCTAATTCAATAGAAGACGCTCCTAATTGACGAAGTTCCTGAGCCAGTAGCTCTTCCATCCCGAAAAGGGTCTTAGCTACCATTTTAAAATTCTTTACCATAATATATAATCAGTTTTACTGCAAAAATACAGTATTTTAGCAGTGCGAAACGATAACTATGCAAAAAGAAAAAAACAATTGGTACGCTTCCTGGTTTAACACGCCATATTACCATATTCTCTATAAAGACAGAGACCACAGAGAAGCGGCGTTGTTTATGAACACGCTTACTAATTATTTAAAATTAAAAGAGAACGACAGTATTCTAGATCTGGCCTGTGGGAAAGGCAGACATTCAAAATATTTATATCGACAAGGGTTTAATGTAACAGGAGTAGATCTTTCTGAAGAAAGTATTGCTTATGCTAAACAATACGAAAAACCCAGGCTCCATTTTGAAGTCCACGATATGTGTTTACCATATCCCAAAAAGTTTGACGCTGTATTTAATCTTTATACAAGTTTTGGTTATTTTGAAAAAGAAGAAGATAACTTAAGAACAATTAAAGCAATAAAATCTGAATTAAAATCGAATGGATATGGGGTTATAGACTTTTTAAACGTCGATTTAGCTATAAAAAAATTAGTTCCTTCAGAAAAAAAAGAAATTGGTGGAATTTTATTTGATATTGAAAAATATGTTGAAGATGGTTATATCATAAAAAATATCCGATTCAATGATGAAGGAGATGACTATTATTTTACTGAAAGAGTAAAAGCATTAAGATTAGAAGACTTTCAAGACTACTTTGAGAAGGCAGGAGTAACGTTAAAAGCAGTTTTTGGAGATTACAAACTCAATAAATTTGATGAAAACACCTCAGAAAGATTAATCCTGATTTTTAACTAATGAATTATATTTTACTTTTTTTAGCCGTAGTAATAGGTTACATAGTCGCACTTTTCTTAAAGAAAAAGGAAATGCGCAATATGGAAGTTTTTCTAGCTTTTAGCGGTGGATTTCTTTTATCTATAACAGTTTTTGAATTGTTACCACACGTATTTGAAGACCATTCTAAAAGTATTGGAGTATATATAATGCTCGGAATACTCTTGCAGCTATTTCTAGAGTTCTTCTCTAAAGGTGCAGAACACGGACACATTCATCTTCATTCAGAAAACAAACATTTTCCTTGGGTCCTTTTTATTAGTTTAGGCATACATGCCTTTATGGAAGGTTTTCCAATTTCTGAAGAAAACAATTTATTAACGGCTATTATTATTCATAAGGTGCCTGTTGCCATCATTCTATCCTTCTTTTTTATAACCGCTGGGTATAAAAGAACGACTACATTGTTATTCCTATTCTTTTTTGCCTTAATGACGCCTCTAGGGAACTATCTCTCGACTCATTACGACTTCTTCCATCAATACGAAACACCAATCACAGCGATTGTGATAGGGATCTTTTTACACGTTTCAACAACAATACTTTTTGAAAGCTCTAAAAACCATAAATTCAATCTTTCTAAAATGACAGCAGTTATCCTAGCTGTAATCATTGCTTATTTTATTTAATTTACTTTAGAAGTATTGGCTTGAGGTTTCCGTGCCTATCTCGAGTTGAAGTGCATTGGCAACCATTCGTAAGTCGCTATAAGTGAATTTATCATCAATTTTGCTTTTTAAATCGCCAAAACCCTTGTAGTCTTCGGTTTCCATTATTTTTTTGAGTTCGAGGTACTTTTCCACAGGCATTAATTCGGTGATTCTAATTTCACCCGTAGCAAGAAAAGTGCTGAGATGCCTTTCAATAGTTCCTACGGTAAAACCTCGTTCTTTAGCAATTTCGGCAATGCTCATTCCCGATTTGAATAAGTTGAAAGAGATTTGTTGTGTTTTACTTTTTTTAGGAACCAATTTGATTTCATTTTTTGGCTCTATTGAGTTTTCTTCGCAGTAATTATTAATTACTTCCAGGATTGCCGCACCGTATTTTTTAAGTCTAACTTTTCCAATGTCGGATATTTGTCGCAGTTGATTCACGTTTGTGGGAAATACTTCGCACATTTCATAAAGCGCTTTTTGGGTAAAAACTTGATAGGGTGGAATAGCTTCTTCTTCCGAAAACATGGTGCGGAGTTCTCGCAGTAATTCAAATAATTTATTATTTTCAGTTGAAGCGTTAAAGTCGGATTTTTTGCGTTTTGGTTTTTCTACTTCCTGTAGTGCGGCTTTAGCCCGCAAATCGAGGTATTTTGAAGTATTGAAACCATCTTTTAAACCTTTAAAGCAATACTGTTTTACAGCTATCAATTCTTCCAAATTATTAAGCTGATTTGTAATATCTTCATTAATTGCTTTGTTATCTGTGGTAAAATTTAAATCGGCTAAAGGTCGTATAACAAAATCTTGCAAGTGCTTTTCAAAATAAAAAACAGCCTTTTTAAAGCGTTCCTGTAGCTGAACATTACTTTCTGGAGCCTCGTGTTCACTTAAGTTTTTTAAATGAATTTGGAAGTTTGTATTAACCTTTAAAAGTTCGGTCACACCTTTTTCTTTTAAAATGGTTAATTGTTCGAGTAAATTTCCATTGATGCTGCCTTTATTTTTAAAGTAGATATCTATAACTCTACTAACCGGATTTAAAAAACCATGCAAATTGAAAATGTCGTTAATCAAGTTAAGTTGATACGCTATCTGCGAAGTTTCTAAAATAGAAGCATCTGGCTGGTTCTCTTCGGCATTTTTACTAAAGGAAGCAACTTCCAGATTGTTGATAATGCTTTTTCGAGAGAACGGACCGGTTAAAACGATTCCTTCCAAAGTTTTGCACCGGCTTAAAGCTACATAGGTTTGTCCGTGTGCGAATGCTTCTTGGGCATCGATAATTACTTTTTCAAAAGTGAGTCCCTGACTTTTATGAATAGTTATAGCCCAAGCCAAACGCAGCGGAATTTGTGTAAATGAACCAATTTCATCTTCCATTATTTCCTTTGTCTCTGGATTTATGGAGTATTGAATATTCTTCCATATTTCTGGGCTAGTAACAATATCAAATTCATCCCCGGGGCATCGCACTAGTACTTCATCTTCGTCTAAATCGACCACAGTACCAATCTTTCCATTGAAATAACGCTTTTCCGGAGAGCTGTCGTTTTTAACGAACATAACTTGCGCCCCAACCTTTAGCTTCAGCTCTAAATGGGTAGGATAGGTATATTCGGGAAACTTTTCTTCTACTTCTGCTTCGTAGATGAAGCTTTTCTCTTTTAGCTTTTTCAATTCTGCAGCATTTATTCTGTCAGCTCTATTGTTATGGGTGGTCAAAGTAATATACCCAGTGCTGTCTTGTGTAGAAAAATCGGGAATATACCGTTTGTTGAGTATTTCGGAAGATTCGTGAGTCAAGGAATTATTTCTAATTTCGTTTAATATTTTTATAAAATCCTCACTTTCCTGTCTGTAGATGTGTTTCAATTCAATGGTAAGCGCATTCGATTGTTGAAACGAATTGCTTCCAAAGAAAAATCCTGTATTGTAGTATTGTTTTAAAAGCTGCCATTCATCGTTTTTAATTACTGGCGAAAGCTGTTGCAAGTCGCCAATCATCAAAAGCTGGGCGCCACCAAAGGGTTTGCTTCTATCTCTAAACCTGCGCAAAACCTGGTCTATGCCATCGAGTAAATCGGCACGCACCATACTTACTTCATCGATAACTAACAAATCTAAAGACTTAATAATATTGATTTTCTTTTTACTGAATTTTTTAGAGAAAGAATTGCTTTGCGCATTTGCAGACTCGGGCAAGATGGGACCAAATGGCAACTGAAAAAAGGAATGAATAGTCACCCCTCCGGCATTGATAGCCGCCACTCCGGTGGGTGCTACAACTGCCATTCTCTTTAAGGAACCCGTTTTTAATCTATGTAGAAACGTAGTTTTTCCCGTCCCTGCTTTCCCAGTCAGAAAAATATTCCTATCGGTATAATTGACGAAGTTCCAAGCCAGATCGATTTCAGGATTTTCAATCATAACTAAAAATTGTGGAGGAGATTAGTGTATTTGGGTTATTAAATATAATAAATATAGCGTGGAAATAAAATTGGTAATTAAAATCTACAGGTTATAGGTTACATCAATATTAATTTAGCCTTGAAACAATTAATGAGTAGAAATCAGTTTTACAGTCCTAAAAGATTAAATCGGTAATTTGTTATTTCAGTTTAGAGCAAAAAAAGCTTTAATCACCTCCAATACTAAAAGGTTTCAAAAAAAGAAGTCGGCTTGAGGAGTTAAAAACAGTTCTTGCAGGGTTACTTTGGTAACGCTGCAATCACCACCCACACTGTGGGCGAGTAGGACGTTTTGAGTTTAGGGCAAAAGAAGCCTTAATCACCTCCAATACTAAAAGGTTTCAAAAAAAAGGAAGGCGGCTTAAGGAGTTAAAAACGGTTCTTGCAGGGTTACTTTGGTAACGCTGCAATCACCACCCACACTGTGGGCGAGTAGAAAGTTTTGAGTTTAGGGCAAAAAAAAACTTTCATCACCTCCAGTAATAATAAGGTTGACAAAAAAGGAAGGCGGCTTGAGGAGTTAAAAACGGTTCTTGCGGGGTTACTTAGGTGACGCTGCAATCACCACCCACACTGTGAGCGAGTTGGACGTTTTGAGTTTAGGGCAAAAGAAGCCTTAATCACCTCCAATACTAAAAGGTTTCAAAAAAAGGAAGGCGGCTTGAGGAGTTAA